>JAACZX010000506.1 GCA_009996555.1 Chitinophagaceae bacterium
TTAGTCCTCAAAACATAATCCAATAAAAAAAATCAGAAAGAATGTCATTGAAGTCGTTGAATATCCGCCCCAAAGTCAGTGCCAGCATTGTTTTCCTGTTATTCTTTCAGTTTGCATTTGCACAACAGGATTTCAGTAAAGTGAGTGATTGGGTAAATAAGAACCTGACCGACCTTGGCGGCAGAGCTGTATTGATGGTGTACAAAGATGGAAAATTTGCGTACGCACAGAATTTTAACAATTTAACAAAGGCCCAGCAGAACCGTGGAAAGATCAAAGCAAAAGTGCAGGGCAAAGATGTGGAAGAAGTGTTGCAGGATTATACCAGCACCACACGTGAGCGAATTGCCAGCAGCAGCAAATGGCTAACAGCGGCATTACTGATGACTTATATTGATGAAAACAAAGTGCGGCTGACCGACTCCGTTGGAAAGTTTTTACCAGTAATGACAAAGTATGGGAAAGGTGGCATTAAAGTATGGCAATGTTTAAATCATACAACAGGTATTAAAAGCGGTGGACTGCGTGATATGCTCAACGGAATGAAGAACGTAAAAAGTATGTACGAAGCCATTGAACAAATTGCCATGCTGCCAATGGAAGGCACGCCCGGAAAATACTTTCATTACAGCAATACAGGTTTACAGATTGTTGCAGGCATTATTGAAAAAGTGAGTGAGAAGGACTTTGAAACCGCATTTAAAGAGCGCATTGCAGATCCGCTTGAAATGAAGAATACTGATTTTGGAAAAATCGGCGTTCCTCTTGCCGCCGGTGGCGCATACAGTACAACGGAAGATTATATGAATTTCCTGATTATGCTACTGAATGAAGGTGAGTTCAAAGGCAAACGCATCATCAGCAAAGCATTGGTATATGAAATGCAGAAAAACCGTTTGGCCCGTGATGTGGAATTAGCTTACTCACCCGATGAAGCAGGCACATGGGGTTATGGTTTTGGCGAATGGATCATGGATGCACCACTGGCCGTAAGTGAAAAAAAAGATGCCATGCCAAATTCAAAAAGAGGTATTGCAGTAAGCAGCCCGGGATTGTTCGGTTCTTTTCCCTGGATCGATAATGATAAAAAATATTGCGCTTTTTTGTTTGTGTATAATTTAAAGAACAAGGAACGTCATGAAAAATACAGGGAACTAAAAGAACTGGTGGATAATGCAGTAAGATAACACGACCAGCTTAAAACCATTTACAATGTCAACAATAAAAACCAAGGTTACAGACAATGATGTGGCTGCTTTTATTCACTCCTTTGCAGACACAGAACAAAAAGTAAAAGACAGTTTTGAACTATTGACATTGATAAAAAACGTTACAGGTTACGAACCTAAAATGTGGGGCTCGTCCATTATTGGCTTTGGCACTTATCACTACAAATCAGAACGAAGCCGGCAGGAAGGCGATTGGCCGCTGGTTGGGTTTTCCCCACGAAAAGCCGCCATTTCGTTATATGTATTTACAGGAGCAAAAGAACATGAACATTTGCTGCAGGACCTGGGAAAATTTAAAATGGGAAAAGCCTGTATTTATGTAAAGAAATTATCAGACATTAACCAGGAAGCATTGAAAAAACTGATAGCATCAACGATTGATTTTTTACAGAAAAAATATGGTGATAAATAAATCATTCAATGAAAAATCCACAACTGCTGATCATCCTGGCAGCCTTGCTCATGGCTGTTGTTTTGTACATCCGGTTCAAAGCAAAAAATCAATCGCCTGAACCTGACAATGATAACACAAGACCCGATGATTCCTTATTACCCGTTGCGCATGTTCATAACAACAAGCTTGTTCTTGTGCAGCCTGCTTCCCCTGGTGAAATGGAACGCATTGTAACAGGCTTTTGCAATATGTACAACAAAGAACAATTTCTTGCTTTACCGAGAGTTTATGCACTCAGTCAGCATCAGTTTGCCATTACATTTCCCTTCAATATTAATTTTGACATCTTCTGCTATTTTGTAAACTACCTGAACTACCCTATTGAACTTGACAGACCTTTATCTGCCACCGGCTGGACAACAACAGCAGGCAGCGACAACCTGCTTCCTGCTGAATTTACAAATAAGGAAGTCATGATCTACGTGTGTGATACAGATACCGAGGCGGATAACGTATACATTTCAACTTCCGATGATGCCTGTTTTAAAATCAGCTTTTCGTTTGAAAAAAAACAGCCTCCTGTTCATCCTCCTGTTAAGCAATTCAAACATCCTTCCATCAGCACAAAAGAACTGGCACCTTTACATTTTACTGATTACAAATAAAGGAATACACTCCGCACCAAACCAAAAGCAATAGACATTACTATCCGTTCAGAATTTCTTCGAAATTCAACCAGTACCTTCACCAAATGAAAGTGCTGATTATAGAAGATGAACCTGAGCTGGCGCAAAGCATTGCCGAATATCTTTCTGAAGAAAGCTACCGATGCGAATTTGCTTCTTCATTTACCGATGCACTGGAAAAAATATCGATCTATGAATATGATTGTATTCTTCTTGATATAATGCTGCCAGACGGCAACGGCCTAACAATACTTGAAGAACTGGCCAGGCAGCGCAAGCAGGAAGGGGTGATCATTCTTTCAGCCAAAGGATCCATTGATGATAAAATAAGAGGCTTGCAGATAGGTGCTGATGATTACCTCACAAAGCCCTTTCATCTTGCAGAGCTGGCTGCCAGGATCTATTCCATTATACGCAGAAAACAATTCGGTAATGTGAATATTGTTGAGCAGAATGAACTCCAGATCAATTTACCGGCAAAAACAGTTACTGTTAACGGCACCTCACTTACACTCACCAAAAAAGAATTTGACCTGCTGTTATATTTTCTAAGCAACAAAAACCGGGTGATTTCAAAAAGCACGTTGGCAGAATATCTATCCGGCGATTATGCTGACATGCTGGACAATCATGATTTTATTTATGCTCATATTAAAAACCTGAAAAAAAAGCTCACACAAGCCGGCTGCGATCATTACCTGAAAACAATTTACGGAACGGGTTATAAATGGGAAGTATGAACAGGCTTTTACACAAAACATTAAAGACCTATAGCATTTTTGCGCTTTTTGTTTTAGCAGCCAGCGTACCTGCTTACTATTTTTTAACGGATCATATCTGGTTGCGTGAGCTTGATGAACACAATGAAATTATAGCACAGCGTACCGAAAAAGAACTTAATAAACTTCAGTTGAGTGAATTGCAGCTTTCACAAAGTCTTGCACTATGGAACAGTCTTAAGCCTGGCACCTACCTGAAACCACTTACTGTGATCAAAGAACGGCCCGACAGTTTTTATACGGTGCTGCGACCAAATCCCTACAGCGAAAAACCAAGTATCGACAGGTTCCGTGGCCTTTCAAAAATCATTCACATAAACGGCAAACCATTTGAACTGTTTGCAGAAACCAATGTTGAAGAAACAGAGGAAACTGTTGCAGCTATTGCGGTGCTTACTTTCCTTTTTTTCCTGATACTTGTTGCTGGTCTTCTCTTTTTAACAAGGCGTTTATCCGCACAATTATGGAAGCCTTTCCGCAATACATTGGCCAAATTAAAAAACTTCCGCCTGAACAGTGCAACGCCTCTTGTGTTTGAGCAAAGTGATACAGCCGAATTTGAAGAATTAAATAATGCGCTCAGGAAACTCATTGCACAAAATATCTCTGCCTATAAAGCACAAAAAGAATTTACTGAAAACGCATCGCATGAGTTACAGACGCCGCTGGCAATCATTAAAAACAAACTGGATCTTTTGTTGCAGAAAGAATCATTAACTGAAAGACAGTACCAGTTAATTGAAGAAATCAATAAATCGCTCACACGCATTACAGGCATTAACAGAAATCTATTATTGCTTGCCAAAATCGAGAATCACCAGTTTGATGATATGAGTGATGTTAACGTCAGTACTATTGTGGAGCAATGCAGTGAGCTGTCAGGAGATTTTTTTGAGCAAAAGAATCTTCACCTGCAAACAACCGTTGAAACAAATGTGATTATCTCCAGCAATGCTACACTTGTTGAGATACTCGTCAACAATCTGCTGATGAATGCATACAGGCATACTGTACATAACGGACATATTTCAATCCAGTTAAACAAAGCAAAGCTTTCTGTTTATAACTCAGGGAAACAGGCACTCGATAGCAGGATCATATTTGAACGTTTCAGTAAAAAAACAGGCGAGCATACAGGCACCGGTCTTGGGCTTGCCATCATTAAAGAAATATGTGTTCGTCATAAATGGGATATTAACTACCAATTTAAAAATGAGCAACATTGCTTTTCGGTTATATTCTGACATTCAGAATTTCTTCGAAATCAACCGGCAACTTTGCTTTTGAAATAACTCAATAACAGGCTTATCAACTCCGGTCAACAAAAGAAGGGAACAGATATACTACCTGTTATGATCTCTATTCACTGTTTAACTATCTAACAAATGACACGCAGGCTGGCTTTACTATTTTTTACTTTTACCAGTTATGTTTCTCTACATGCACAAACAAATGTTACCGTATCCGGCAGCATCAAAGAAAAGACAAGCAAGCAGCCTATTGGCTATGCAACAGTTCAGCTAAAAAAAACAAAAGACAGCTCACTTGTCAGCGGAACAGCGTCTGCTGAAGACGGACGTTTCAGCCTTGTAAATGTGCAGCCCGGCACTTATATACTTGAAGTTTCATTTGCAGGATTTGAACTGAAAAAACAATCGTTGTTTGTGGGCAATGCTTCTGCATTTCTTGAATTGCAGCCAATTGAGCTAACAGAAAAAGCAGGATTACTGAACGAAGTTGTGATTACTGCAAAACGAAACGAAATAAGCGAAACACTGGATAAAAAAACATTTTCATTGAGCGACAATATCAGTCAAACCGGAGGCTCTGTTCTGCAAGCCATGCAAAATCTCCCAGGCGTTACCATCCAGGACGGCAAAGTGTTACTGCGGGGAAATGACAAAGTTGTGGTGTTGATTGATGGAAAACAAACAGCTTTAACCGGCTTTGGTAATCAAAGCGGACTCGATAATATTCCAGCATCTGCCATTGAGCGGATAGAGATCATTAACAATCCTTCATCAAAATATGATGCAAACGGAAATGCAGGGATCATTAATATCATTTACAAAAAAAGCAAGAAAGAAGGATTTAACGGAAAAGCAGGCTTTAGTACCGGTTTAGGTTCTTTATGGGAACGCAAAGCAAACCTGCCTACAATAAGACCGCAGTACACGATGACTCCAAAAATCAATCCCAGTCTTGCATTAAACTACCGAAAAAACAAACTCAATTTATTTTTCCAGGGCGACTACCTGTATACCGAAACGCTGAACAAAAATGAATTTGTTGTTCGTGCATACGATAATGGCGACATCATTAACCAGCAGTTAAAACGTAACAGGAACACACATTTCACCACATTAAAAACAGGAGTTGATTACAACTTTAACAGCCATAACACACTTACCGTTTCCGGCTTATTTGGAAGTGAAAAAATTATTGACCGTGGAGATCAACCTGTTTTCAATGGAGACTTCTCAGAACGAAAACGTCTCTGGCAGTTTCTTGAAGATGAGTTAAAAACCACATGGATGGCCACGGCTAACTACCAGCATAAATTTAAACAGGCAGGCCATGTGCTGAATGCTGGCTTTAACTACACGTTTCACAGAGAGGATGAAAAATATTTTTACGATAACTACCTCCCCGCATCAAAAGGTACCGATGCATTTAAACTCCTGTCAGATGAGCAGGTGTATGATTTTACGGTTGACTACATCAAACCTTTGAAGAACGGTCGTTTTGAAACAGGTGTTAAACTGCGTAAACGGGATATTCCAACAAACATGCAGTTTAAACCCGGTGTAAATTCTGTTATTGACAGTGCAGCAGGTGGCGAAGCAACTTACAGGGAATTGATACCGGCGGTTTACGGCAGTTATATTTTTGAAAGTGCAAAATGGGAAGCCGAAGCAGGGTTGCGTTTGGAGTATGTAAAAATCAATTACGATGTAAACCCCAACCACCCAACTTACAAAAGTGATGGTTATGATTATACGCAGCCTTTTCCAAACATCCGGATTGCCTACAAACTTAACAGCAAAAACAAATTATCTGTTTTCTACAACAGACGAGTGGACAGGCCAAATGAAGTTGACATACGGATATTTCCAAAGTATGATGATGCGGAAATCATTAAAGTAGGAAACCCTGCATTACAGCCACAATTCACAAACAGTATTGAACTGGGATATAAAACAAACTGGACAAAAGGAAGTTTGTACAGTGCTCTTTATCACAAATTTGCAAACGGAACTATTACCCGTATTTCAAGCACGGCAGGTAACAGTCCGCTTATTTATGCAATTTTCCAGAATGTAAACAGAAGTTATAACAGTGGTGTGGAGCTCATGTTTACACAGCAGGTTTCAAAACAATATTCATTCACCGCCAACCTGAATGGCTATCATAACCAGATCAATGCATTTACTGTAGAAAACAAATATCCTGTACCACATACATTTACGGCAGCACAACAGGAAATTTATGCTTTTAACGTAAAGCTGAACAACAGCTTTCGTTTTGCAAAGAATTTCGACGGTCAGTTAACGGCTATTTTCTTATCCCCTGATATCATTCCACAGGGAAAGATCAAGTCAAGATTTTCGCTGGATGCCGGACTTAAAAAGACAATACAGAAAGGAAACGGTGAACTTTTCTTCAACGCTGCTGATCTGCTGAACACAATGGTCATCCGACGGGAAATTACAGGCATGGGCTTTCGCTACAGCAGCAATGATTATTATGAAACACAAGTGTGGCGCATCGGGTATAGCTACAAGTTTTAACAGCATGCAACAATTCATTTTCGCACATGCGTTGGGAACAGGACGAAACACAACTCCTGTTCCCAACCTATCTTTGTGCATTCAAATACCCTTGCATGAAGTTTAAGATCGATTCCTTTGTTCTCGCCATCATCGCAATTATTATTGTTGCTTACTTTTTTCCACAATGGGGAAGCAGCAACAGTACTGTGCCGCTTGACCTCATCGGGAGCATTGGCATTTCACTTATCTTCTTTTTTTACGGATTAAAACTTCATCCCGAAAAAATAAAGAATGGATTAAAGAACTGGAAGCTGCATGTGCTGGTACAGCTAAGCACATTTCTTCTGTTTCCTGTTATTGTTTTGCTTGTTCGCCCTTTTATCAGCGATGAACATGCAAACAGCACCTGGCTTGCTTTTTTATTCCTGGCAGCACTCCCCTCCACAGTATCATCATCGGTTGTAATGGTGTCTATTGCAAAAGGAAATTTACCTGCAGCTATTTTTAATGCCAGCATATCCGGTCTCATCGGCATCATCATCACACCACTTTGGATGGGCTTATTTCTGCAACAGACAGCTACAGATTTTAACCTCAGCAGTATTTACATAAAAC
>JAACZX010000507.1 GCA_009996555.1 Chitinophagaceae bacterium
TGCAGAACTATTTGAACGAGTTTACTTACAAGCTAAACAGGAGAACATTCAATAGTGATTTGTTCGACAGAATGATAACAGCAGGAGTAAATGATACGTGGTATTGATTAAGTTCTTTGAAAGGCAGTAAAAATAAAACCCCATTGCAGAATGGGGCTATAAGAAATGACTTGTTTTAATATGCTGTCTAACCAGCCTATTTAGGTATTTATTTTGTTTGCAAAGGCTATACAGATAACGTTGCGAACACTTTATTACCTACCTGTTTTTTATAGTGGTTTAGCTTCCACTTTCGGATGCTCTATTTGTTATTGAAAGCCTTATCAAGTATGATAATACATACTAAAATAGACTTAACAATAAAAAGAGCTTTGATGGCTTGTTTCATGTTAAAAGTATTTTGGTGAGAAAATATTGTTGACATGACTTAACGTTAAGCCGTTTTAAATTTACTGCCTTTCATTTTAAACATAAAACAAAAGCATAATTAATTGATTTTTAAATAATTAAAATAGTAAACATGACTCAGTTAACAGACGAACAAAGGAAAAACAGGAACTACATGATTGCAGGAAGTTTTGCCGCTGGTGCGCTGATTGCTTTCTTAGTTACTGCATTGGTTTTGAATAAAAAGTATGCAAAACTTGAAGCCCAATATTGGGGAATGTAAAAACTTAAACAACCGACTTTGGTAACTTTGTCATGTATGTATTACTTGGTTCAGTTATCCCGATAGTCATTTAGCGTTTATTAATTTTTTGCTGGCCCGGGGTCCACTCCGTGAGAACCCCGGGCCAGCAACATATCACTGATTATAATTTCCACCATGATAAAATTCCTTTGCGTTTTATTATTACTCTTCGCTTCGTGCAATGAAGCAAAATTGATAGAACCAGCTTCCTATACAGGTTTAAAAGAAGTGCACATGGGTAAAACGGAGTACTCTGTAAAAATCCCGTCCACCATGTTTATGGAGGAAGCAAGAGGCAAAGAAGGCCAGCTGGGATATGGTCTTTGGCAACTGGATAGCACGATACGGTTTACCGGTATTTCAGGATTCATTGAAGTGGAACACGGAAGCCCGATTGGGGGCGGGCTGCACGTTGATAAGATAATTGATAAAGCAAGATCAACTGTGTTAAACAGCGTTGTTACATGGAAAATAAACCGGACTGAAACAGGGTACTACCAGGCTAATGCAAACAGAAGCAAATTAAGCTTGCAGGCTAGTGCATCAACAAGAGAGGGTCTTGATTCAATGATAGCTATTATTTCAACTTTATCTTCCCATTAAGAACAACGCCTTGGTTCGTGTCTTCACGATACACTCTTCTCTATAAATCTTACCGTTTAATTATCATCTTACTCATTCATTGCATACCTGACGAACTACACCCCGATCAAAAGAAAGTCATATAAGGAAATAACAGGATGAAATGTTCATAATTGGTTCGTGGAGACACGAACCAAGGCAGCAGCGGCCTCCGGATGTACGAGGCGTTTTGTTATTCAAGGAAAGGCTTTCATCGTTCGTCGCTTTTTCTCTCGCAGAGATGCAGGGGCCGCAGCGTTTTTTTACATGAAAAAGCTGTCTGCCTGATCCGTCATTTATTACAATAACAATCAATTATAAAAAAGAACGGGCTGTATGTTTACAACCCGTTCTTACTTTTTACAACATCAGTTTGAGCAACACTCTTTTACTTTGTTACAATCAATTTTGTTTTAAACCATTGACCGTTGGCCGACACTTCAACCAGGTACATACCTGTTATTGCATAACCGGGCAGTTGTATATTTTTCCGCACCAGTCCGTTAACAACATTTACTTTTTCTGTAAGCAACAGTTTACCTGTTATATCCCGAACGTTGATGGTTGCCGTGCCGGATACTGTTTGTTCAAGTTGCAGATCAAGATTAAAGTTTCCGTTTGATGGATTTGGATACAACAGCATGGCAGTATTGACAGTTCCCGCCAGCAACTGATCGCCGGAAGTTTTGCCTGCAACGGCTGCACTGGTTTTAAAGTTAGAACCTGAGCGATACGATGTCCACGATTTACCACACTTGGCCCGTAATTGCCATTGGTAGGTTTGATTTGCTGCAAGATTAGAAACAGTTACGGAGCGGATATTTCCTGTAAGGATTACATCATTCCATTTATTTCCTGCCCTGCCCGTTGCTTTATATTGCAATTGCCATTGATCAGGATTGGCAACAGCCTTCCAGTTAAATTGCACACTATTCGATGTAATATTCGTAACCGTTAACTCCGTTACATTGGCACAAGGAGAACATACCACTTCATCAACAACCCCATTGCAATTATCATCAATTTTGTTGCCACACACTTCTACAGCCCCCGGATTAACAGCCGGGTTGCGGTCGTTACAATCTGCACTGTTGTTTACATAACCAGCAGGTGCTGCAGATGAGCAAACCGTAATTGGTTTTGCAGGGTTGCCATACCCATCAGCATCTTCATCTTTATAATAAGTTTGTGTTTCAAACACACTGTCATCTGCATCATTACAATCGCCTTCAACCTCATTTGTTTTAATAACATATCCCGCACCCGGACTTTCGCATTGCGTTACCGGCATACCAATATAATGGCCATCGCCATCGCCATCTTTCACCCAAACGGTAAGAGGATTCATTTCCTTAAGCCCATCATTGCAATCACCAGGCTTTTGTGAAGTAAGCCAACTGTAACCTGAACCGGGTGAAGTACACTGCACAACAGGCTCGCCGGGATAGTAGCCATCTTTATCAACATCCTTCACCCATTTGGTTAAAGGATTGATGTGAGGAAAATCATCATTACAATCATCTCCGTTGCTGGAATAGCCCGGAGGTGCTGTTGCTGACCTTAACCATGCTCTTGATTTGGGATCGCCATAACCATCACGGTCACGATCAACATAGTAAAACTTTTCAGCAGCTAAAAACACAACGCCAAAATCTTCTACTTGTGCATTTTGTGAAACAGTACACCCATCAGCAAGCTCTGTACCGCAACCTGAACCTACTACCCGCATACGTATGGTCTTATCGAACACAGTAATATTTTCCGGAACGGTAAATGAAAAACTATACTCACCCATCAGGCAATCGGGCGATGTATGAACAGCTTCATTCTCATCTAAAAAATCTCCATCATTATTGTAATCAATAAACACCTGCAACCTGCTGCTTACATTGGCAGCAGGCAATCCTACAATGCCTTTATATGTATATGTCTGGCCGGGGGTAAACGAAACAACTTCACAGGTATTATTTTTATAAGCTCTGCCATAAGGGCTTACAAACGTATGCTGCAGATCGCTTACACTGAAATTAGTAAATGCACCCAAATTAAAAACAGAACCTGTACGGGTTAAACATCCGTTAGGCAATGGAGATGTAATGAACACCTGCTTAACAACGGTATTTATTAAAAATGTACCGAATGCAGTAAGCGAAATGGTTTTTAAACCCGGCGTACTGTACTGTACGGAAAATGATGTTGCATTTGAACGTTCCGGTGTACCTCCCGGAGTTTCCCAGAAAACGCCATTTACCTCTCCAACACTTGCACTGGTAAGATTGATGGTATTACTGCAACTGTATTTTGGCAAGTTAAACCCAGCCGTTGGCTGCTCAGTATTGCAACCTGCTATACAGGTAACGCTGGTTAAAAAGCTGGTCATGGCTGCAATACTGGCATCGCTGAAAACTGTATTTGCCGGATTAGCTACTGACGGCGCCATTATATAAGGTGCACCCGGGGCATCATGATCTGCTCCCAGGTTATGGCCTGTTTCATGAGCCACTAATGAACCTGCCTGCAATCCTGTTTGTTCAAAAACATCCCTGTTAACCTGGTATCGGGAACCCGTACACACTGCATCCAGGTAAGCCAGTCCAACAACGCCTCCGTTATCCGGAATAATATTTTTCATTGTCCAGAGCTGACCAAGATCAAAACTAAAACCTGCACCAAAACCTCCTCTGTTACCCCAAGCCTTAAAACCACTCAGGAGTGGACTGTTTGTAACTTCGGTATAGGGTGCAACAGGATCTGTTTGGGTTGATGTAGAAACATATTGTTTCTTGATTTTGAATTGTAAATACGAACTGCCTAACTGTGCATTGCCGTACAACAATACCATGGTATTGGTAATGCTGATATTGTGTTCTTCGATCAAATCGGCCGAACCGTATTTTTCAAAGATGGTAGCATCCGAAGCAATGGCTAACTCAATAATTTTACAAGTACCGGTTGCAGTGCCAAGCGTATTGCTTGATGTTTCGGCAGAAGCTGTTTGCTTTTCGGCAACTTCAGTTGCACCGCATACCAGGCCGGAATTGGGCACAACGTCCTTTGTTTCGTACACTACAAAACTGTTGGCCGCTGCTTTTTTATTGTAATACCGCAACGGCTCAATAAAGTAGTCTTTGGTTTTTCCTTTGATATGCCCAAAAATGGTTTTATCGGAAATGGTGAGCGCTACAATGGAACCCTCTTCGTTTGTTACCGATCCGGTATAGGTTTTAATATTTGGCCGGCCGGTTTCTTTTATACCGTTGGGGCCTGCCAGCACCATGCTGTACGATTCACTTAAAATATTCTGCTCTACCAGGGAAAGCGAAAGCGTTTGAAGACCCGCAAGCTCCAGATCAAACTTGAAAGAAGCCCTCCCCTGCGCTTTGGAGTTCCGCATCAGCTCAGGAGCATTGATGGTAAATACATGATACTTTTTAAACAGCTTGCTCAGCGATGGCTGGCTGCTTTGGTTAACACGCTCCCCTTTCAGTTTGAATTGGGCAGCTGCCGAAAGCGGAAAAAGGAAAACAACAACAAAGAGCAACTGATAAAAATAATTGTGCAAGCTGCTTGTTCGCCTGCTGAATAAAGCACTCATAACAGATGTAGTTTTGGAATGATTGAGATTATCTATGAAAATTAAATCAACCAAAGACCAAACCCACGATAAAACCCACGACAAAATGCTGACAGATACCGGACAAACACCGGACAATGGGGGGAAGTGGTTCATGGTGGGCACTCATAAAAAGTTGACAGTCGACGGTCCACAGACCAGCAGCCACAAATTATTTAACGCTTACTAATTGTTGGTTGCAACATAAATGCATACCACATACGACTAAGGACACTACTGGTTCATAGTTCATGGTTCATAGTTGATGGTGGGCAACAGCCGCTCACAGCTTTTTTACCCAGATGAAGAAAGTCTCCGTCAGTCCGGCCTCAACCGACAGACATGCAAACGCCGGTTGTTGTCTGCTCACTTGAAAGATGACTGTACAACAGAAAAAGACACACAATAATCAGCATGTAAGGTCAGGCCGCTACGAGGCGGCCAGACCGTTACCAATTATCTGAACTGTGATGGATGAGATTTTTGAGATTGCTGAGATGAATGCAGCCGAACGGTCGGGGCGCTTGAGCGACCTGAACGCTAACCAAACTCCCAACGCCTTGGTTCGTGTTCACGAACCACTCTTAAACCACTCTTCTCTATAAATCTTATCGTTTAATTATCATCTTACTCATTCATTGCATACCTGATGAACTACACCCCGATCAAAAGAAAGTCATATAAGGAAATTCATAATTGGCCCGTGGAGACACGAACCAAGACAGCGCCTTCTTCAATATTGTTTACATTATAATGATGCAGGTATTCATTTTTTAATATACCGTTCACTCTTTCTGCAATTGCATTCTCTAAAGGATCTCCGTTTTCTGTTATACTGATCTGGATGCCGTAATCCTGTAATAGTTTTACATACCTGTTACTACAATACTGTATACCACGATCACTATGATGAATTAGGGATCGGTATTCCCTTTTGTTAATCGTAGACAATGCCATCTGCAATGCCCTGCAACTTCCAATTGATTCCATTGTTTCTGCTACCTGATTACAATGAACATGGACGATTTAAAACAGAAATACTATATCCGTCAGCAATAAATTTGCTGATCATGATGGCGAATACGCCAACGTATAAGTAGTGAATGTAAAATGGCATGTTGTTAGTTGGCGAGGACGCCAACAACAGCTAAGTGTATTTATGTTTGCGTGTAATATAAGAACACTTATTTCCCGGGCCTGATCACAAACGTTATACTGGCTGGAAAATTTCTTCTTGCAAAACTACTTCCGCCAAACAGATCAACACGTAAGCGATAACCATCCATAAAATCAAGTCCCAAAGAAGACTGAACCATAAAGAAATTAGTAGGGTCATTTTTATCAGCATCCAGAATTACTTTCCTGAAATTCTTATTACCGCCGTAATAGGCCGCTTTGAATTGCGCATAAAATGTAATCTTGTCGTTAAAGCCCTTTACATATAGGAACAACTCTGCGCCAATGTCATAATTAAACAGAAAATCATCACTTGCCTTATTCAGAACAGGTAAAGAGAATCCGGTATTCCCATATACATATAGCAAATGTTGAATAGTAGAGTATTCACTGCTCGACTTCTTAATTGGATACTTTAAGTTCATAGAAAGATCACCGCCACCATTCTGTACAGCACTAAGCATATCCACTTTTTTCTCCTGCTTTGTAGTGGAGTCCACCGTCCCCAATGAATCAATTTTTGCGTCGTTTTTTATTTGAAATCCAATTCCGGCTCTGAATGGTCCAAAATAATCATTCACTGCTTCGGTATAAAGAACCATCTTCTTAGTCCCGGGATTAAAGTTCACCAAATTGTTCTGAAACAGTTTCTGATGAACAGTATCACCTTCAAAAAAACGGACTGCCTGACTACCGTAATAAGCAGGAAAAAAATTACGTCGTTGTTTTGGCTCTTCGCTCCGTTCGTATCTTTTCCAATACTTAACCAGCCTTATCAATTCTTTCTTCTCTTTTATCAAACTATCTCTCACCTCAGTCAGTCTTTCAGCAAGCTCTTCCTTGTTTTTCAAGCTATCATTACCAAAAATGAACAATCGCTTTTGCTTATATAAATCAACAGTGTTACTTATATCAATCTCTATACGTTTTATCAAAGAGTCGTTGGTCATCTTATCATCCATTGCTATTTTATCGAAGCCCTCTATCTCTTTAAGCTTATTATACAGTTCAATTCTTTTTCGTTTTTCTGCCTGCCGAAATTCTTCAACATTGTTTTCTCTTTTTTTAAGAGAAATCTGTGCAAAAACGGTGTACTGGCACAATAGAATTGATACAAGAAAAGCGATTCTTTTCATATTTTTAATTTTGGTGGTAAGAGTATTGTTATTGAGGTTCGTTTCTGTACGAACCAATAATTTCATCCTTATGTAACATGATTAATTTGAGGAAAGCACATCAATTCCCTTCTGCTTCCCTCTCGTAAAGTGGAGTGCATAGCAATGTAGTTTTGGTTTAAGTGACTGTTTTAAAGCAGTGGTTGTTCTGAGGTAGTGAAGCAGGGTGTTTAAAGAGGAGAACGGAGGA
>JAACZX010000109.1 GCA_009996555.1 Chitinophagaceae bacterium
AGCAGTTAGCTATTTGATGAAGATGGCATTTACAGAGCCTTCCCTGTTGTTAAGTTCAAGGGTTTGCTTTTGTTGATTTTTTAAAAGAACAGGTCCTTTTTCTTTTCCAACGTAGTAAACATCATTACCAAAAACCAGCACATCTTTTGCTGCAGGTTTTGGATAAGTAAACGTTCCTACTGAAAAGCTGTACATCAAACTATCGTTCTTAAAAAGAAAAGCGGTACCGGTTCCATTATTTTCAAGTTCACCCGCTGCGTAAAAATCTGAACCTTTTAAGAACAACGCTTTCGTGATAAAATCTGAAACACCGGAAAGCCCCGGAACAGTGCCGCCTTTTTTCCACACCACTGGTTTTACAATACCTGCTCCGTTAAACTCTTGTTCGTAACCTGCAGCGTACACATCAGTTCCTTTTACGATTACTGCATTTGCTCCTGCCGGATCAAGACCATCTGTAAGCCGGTCAATAACACCGTTCTTCCAAACAACCGCATACGATACATTTGAAGTAAACGTTTCTGTTCCTGCCGCATACACATCAGTGCCATTAACAACCACTTCGTTTGCAACAGATGCCTCGCCGTTGATAGCCAGTGAAAGTTCGTTACCATTTTTCCAAAGCCTGGCAATTGGTCCCAGTATGCCGTTTTCGTAGCCTGCCACATACACATCATTTCCTGCCACAAAAACTGATTTTGCATCGGCACTATTGTGTCCGTTGCTTAAACTTACAGCTGTGTTATTTTTCCAAAGCCTTGCCACCATTATGCCCGATGCATTTGCTTCACTTCCTGCAATAAACACTGCGGAGTCGGTTACAAACACACTATTAAAAACAACATTCCGTGTGCTGTCTGTTGAATAGATAAGTTTTCCGTTTTTCCAAAACCGGCCTATTGCAATATTAGTTGAACTGAGCTCATACCCCACACAATACACATCGGGTTCAGCAGTTGAAGGTTGTTCAATACTGTTTTTCTTTTTGCAGGAAAACATCAAAAACAAAGTAACAGGAATGATGTATTTCATAAACCGGAGCTTCGGGTAAATTATCTTGGTTAAGAAAGATATTATTAAAAACCGACTGAACAGCTCTTTATCAAAAGAAAAAATTTACAATTTTCCCTTCCAGATTTTATAGTAGTAATAAATAAGACCGGCGAGTGATGCAACAAAAACAATATAATAAATGATGTTGCCAACGGAAGGAGAGCCTTCAAAGAAACCCCAGTTAAGATACAGTCCAAAGGTCATGTGCAGCAGCATAAACAACATGCCCATTGAAACGGTTTGGATAATGCGTTTCAGAAAATCCCTGGTATCCGACTCCATTTCACTCATACAAAATATTTCAGGAAAGGTACGAACATAAAAAATGCTGTTGCACCGGAGCACAACAGCATTCCTTTTCAATAATTAGTTATAAAGTGAAACGAATAGCAAAGCCGCCCCAGTTACCATTAAACCCGTTGCGTGATCCGCTTCCTAATTCAAAGCTTGGTTGCCAGTCGAGCGCAAGGTTCAATGGCATGTTGGTAAACTTATAATCAATACCCACAACGCCATCAACACCCACAGCCGTGATGCCTCTGTACAAACCCACATGCACACCAGGTCCTGCATACCATTTCAATGCACCTTCTGAACTAAGGTTGCCATGGAATTCATACAAGCCACTGATGCGTGTGCCATAACGATCGAAATATCCAATGAATTCAAGCGCATGCTTGCGCTCCGAGATAAATGTCTTCAGCGAAACACCGCCGCCATTCCACAACTTTACACCCACTGCTGTTTTATATTCAGTACTGTTTGTTGTTGCATTTTGCGCCATTGCCGTACTGAGCGTTCCTGCAAAAAGAAAAAGAAATAAGAGTTTTTTCATCTGTATGTTTTGTTTTGATTGTATGCTCTTAAAGACGGGCTGGTCTTGTAAGATGTTGCAAAAGTAATTATTTCAGCAGCAGGTTTTGAAATTGAATACTATCACCGCTGAATACATTAAAATCCACCTTGCCTGCAATACCATTTACTCTTCCGCTTTCGCTGTGCTGCCAAAAATACCAGTCTCGTTCAATACGAGGTGCCATAGGCCGCAGGTAATGCGCCACCCATAACGGATAATCTTCAAACTCATCTTTGAGGTATTGCCGGTAAAAATCAGCATTGGTGTAAATGATTGGCTTAACACCATAAGCAAGCTCGGTTGCATATAAAAAAGCTTTTACCCTTTGCTGCAAAACCGTTTTGCTGATGCCATAGGTTTGCTCCACATCAAGTACAGGTGGCAGATCACCTTCCTGCAGCTTTACCTGCTTTATAAAATTCTTTGCCTGTACAGTGCCGTCTTTTGTGGCAATAAAAAAGTGATAAGCTCCACGCACCACACCTGCATCTTTTGCCTTTCGCCAGTTCCGTTTAAAATGAAAATCAGTTGAGCCGATTCCTTCTGTTGCTTTAATAAAAGCAAAGCTGATCTGCACCCCTTCTACATTCATTGCCTTCACCGCATCCCAGTTGATCACATTCTGGTAACGGCTCACATCAATACCATGCAGACTGTATTTAGTAGGAATTTCAATACCAAACTCACGGTAACGGATCATGCCTGCCTGCCGTTCCAGCCACCAGTTACGCCCATACAAAAAAGCGCCGGCTGCAAAAACCACCATCACAATGATCCAGGGAATAATACGCAGTGATTTTTTTTTCTTACGGGCCATACGCAGGTGCAAATCTAATTTCATCAGTCATAATAAACAGGCGCTTGCATGCTTTTAATTTTTTATTAGCGTTGTTAACCGGGTTTAAAAAACAGGAAGTTCGCTTTGCCGTTCTTATTTTGCAGTATGGTATGGCTGCTGCTTACATTGTTATTGCTGGTTCCTTATGTGGTTTTGTTACTGCTGTACCATTATTGGTGGAGCAAAACCAACACATGTTTAATTCCGCCACATTTTACAGCTACTACAAACTTTACCATTCTTATTCCCGCCAGAAATGAAGAAGCAACAATTGCTGCCTGTCTTGAAAGTATCCGTGCATTGAATTATCCAAAAGAACAAATTGAGGTTTTTGTTATTGATGATTTTAGTGATGATAACACCGCTTCTGTTGTTGCCGGTTTTCATGAAGTGAAGCTGATTACGCTGAAAGATATTGTACACGAACGCATCAATTCGTATAAAAAGAAAGCTATTGAAGCTGGAGTTGAAAAAGCAACAGGCGAATACATTGTTACAACCGATGCTGATTGTATTGTGCCTGCAAACTGGTTGCTCAATTTTGCATACATCATCGAACAACAGCCAACTGTGTTTATTGCAGCACCCGTGGCCATGAAAGAAGAAAACTCTTTTATCAAGCTGTTTCAATCGCTTGACTTTTTAAGTCTGCAGGGTATTACAGCCGCATCTGTTGGTGCTGGTTTTCACAGCATGTGCAACGGCGCCAATCTTTGTTACAGTAAAAAAGCATTTTATGCGGTTGATGGATTTAAAGGCGTGGATCATATTGCCAGCGGCGACGATATGCTGCTGATGCATAAACTGTACAGCCGTTTTCCCAAGCAGGTACATTATTGCAAGTCGGCAGAAAGTATTGTACACACCAATCCGGTTGAAACAGTGGGTGAGTTTTTTAAGCAACGTATTCGCTGGGCAAGCAAAGCCGATAAGTATGATGATAAACGCATTATTGCTGTGCTGCTGCTTGTTTACCTGCTGAATGTATGGATGCTTGTGCTTTTTGTTGCTTCGTTTTTCATGAGCGGATTATGGAGCCTTTTACTTGGCAGTTTGTTGTTGAAAACAGCTGTTGAACTTTTTTTCCTGGTTCCTGTTGCCCGATTCTTTAGGAAAGAAAAACTGCTTTGGTGGTTTCCGTTCGCACAACCATTTCATATTGTATATACTGTTATTGCCGGTTGGCTGGGTAAGTTTGGCAGCTATGAATGGAAAGGAAGAAAGGTGAAGTAAAGTAACCCCGAAACCCCTCCGCCCCTAAAGGGGAACCAGTAACAGTTTAAGTAATTGTAACATCTTATTGATATAATTAGTTAGTTTCATTTTAATAAATAAATGACAGCAGAATATTCTTTTACAAAAGTCTTTTGGAAAAAACTCCGCCGAAACAAAGGCGCTGTATTTGGCCTGGGCGTTATTGTGCTGGCATTACTTACTGCTGTGTTTGCTTACATAATTGCGCCCGATGCTACACCTGATGCCAACCGAATTATTGTAGAAATTGCAGCAAAGAAGCCGGGATATAAACAGCAGTTTTTAAAACTTCCTGTTATCACTAAACAAAAGCCTGGATTTATTAAAGGGCTTTTCCTTGGGAAAGAAGAACCGTTTGAATTACTGCCCATCACTTCCTGTAAAATAGTCAATGATACAGTTTTTGCTGAAAAATATATTGATGATGGCGTTACTGAACCAATCTCAATTCATATAAACGGAACCAAGCCACAAGACCTCATTACAACCAAAACCTTTTGGCTGGGTACCGATAAATTCGGGCGGGATATTTTAAGCCGCCTGATTGTTGGTGTGCGGGTTAGTTTAAGTGTGGGGTTGATTGCGGTTGCTATTTCGCTCACGGTTGGTATTTTCTTTGGTGCTGTTGCCGGTTATTTCCGTGGCTGGATCGACGAAGCGATTCTCTGGTTGATCAATGTTGTGTGGAGCATCCCCACTTTGCTGCTGGTGTTTGCTATCACACTTGCATTGGGCAAAGGCTTTTGGCAGGTGTTTATTGCCGTTGGCCTTACGCTTTGGGTAAATGTGGCCCGCCTTGTTCGTGGACAGATCCTCAGCATTCGTGAGTTGAATTATATTGAAGCCACCAGGGCAATGGGCTTTTCACATGCCCGTACCATCTTTAAACATATTCTGCCAAACATCATGGGCCCTGTTATTGTGATTGCTGCCAGCAATTTTGCCAGCGCCATTGTTATTGAGGCCGGGTTAAGTTTCCTGGGTGTAGGCGTGCAGGCGCCGCAACCCAGCTGGGGACTAATGATCAAAGAGAACTACAACTTCATCATCACCAATAATCCCATGCTGGCCATTGCACCCGGCATTGCCATTATGTTGCTGGTGCTTGCCTTTAACCTGCTGGGGAATGGGTTGCGGGATGTGTTGGATGTGAGAAGCTGAGGAACGAAATAGATTACCTCTCCTCACATTCCCTTTTTTCCTTTCCCGTCATGCCTTAACTTGTATGCATCAATCAACTGCATATGAGAAAATCTTTTTTATTGCTGCTATTGCTTCCTCTTTTTACAGCAGCACAGAAACTTCCATCAATTGAAGACAAAACAAACGGGTTAAAAAAGTACGAAGGTTATTTCCCTTTTTATTGGGATGAGAATACCGGC
Organism: Chitinophagaceae bacterium; assembly: GCA_009996555.1. Lineage (GTDB taxonomy): Bacteria > Bacteroidota > Bacteroidia > Chitinophagales > Chitinophagaceae > Lacibacter. Next base: position 5,384 of record JAACZX010000109.1, read on the forward strand.
AAAATGTGGCTGGAGGTAGATAAGTTAGATACCGAATTTTTATACGTTGTTTCGTTGCCTTCAGGCCTGGGATCAAATGATATTGGTCTTGATCGTGGGTTATTGGGTGAAGACCGTATTGTGAAGTTCAGTAAGATTGGCCGAAAGATTTTACTCATTCAGCCAAACTACAGCTACCGGGCTTTATCCAATGATGCTGCTGAACGCAGGGCAGTGGAACAGGCTTTTGCACAAACAACTGTGTGGGGTTTTACTGTTGAAGCAGAAAGTAATAGTAAATATCTTGTTGATGCTACTGATTTTTTGATGCGTGATGCCATGAAAGTGAGTAACAGCATCCGCCGTATGCGGCAGGGAAATTATGTGTTGGATAAAACACGCAGTGCCATGTATCTGCCACGTACCAAAAATTTTCCACTCAATTCAGAACTGGAAGTAACGGTTACTTATACCAACGGCGATGGTGAAGTAGGAAATTTTGTGCAGTCCGTTGCACCTTCAACCGAAGCGATCACCTTGCGTATTCATCATTCATTGGTGCAGTTGCCCGATAATAATTATAAGCCAAGGGTATTTGATCCACGCAGCAGTTATATTCCTGTTTCCTTTTTTGATTATGCTTCTCCGGTTAGTGACCCCATTGAAAAGCAATACATCATCCGTCACCGGTTGAATAAAAAAGATCCATCTGCTGCAAAAAGCGAAGCGGTGAAGCCCATCATTTATTATTTAGATAATGGCACACCTGAACCTATCCGTTCAGCTTTACTTGCCGGAGGTAAATGGTGGAACCAGGCTTTTGAAGCTGCTGGTTATATCAATGCGTTTGATGTAAGAATACTTCCTGACGATGCCGACCCGATGGATATCCGTTACAACATGATCAACTGGGTGCATCGCTCAACACGTGGCTGGAGTTATGGTGCTTCGGTTGTTGATCCACGTACTGGTGAAATCATTAAAGGACAGGTATCACTTGGTTCATTACGTGTGCGACAGGATTATCTCATCTTCTCCGGTTTGTTAGCTCCCTACGAAACGGGAATACCAGCCGATGATAAAATGCTGAAAGCTGCATTGGCAAGATTACGTCAATTGTCTGCACATGAAATTGGTCATACCATTGGCTTGATGCACAACTATGCAGCAAGTGTAAGTAACCGTGCAAGTGTGATGGATTACCCTCATCCAACGATCCGTGTAAATGCAAATGGCGAAATGGATTTTTCCAGTGTGTATGATGATAAGATTGGTGATTGGGATAAAGTAGCCGTTACATGGGGCTACCAGGATTTTCCTGCAGGCACCAACGAAAAAACGGCCTTGAATAATATTATTCTTGATGCAAATAAAAGAGGATTGCAATTCATTAGCGATCGGGATGCACGTGCACCCGGAGGTTTGCATCCACAGGCGCATTTGTGGGATAATGGTGTGAGTGCTGTTGATGAATTGAAAGAAGTGATGAAAGTGCGAAACAAAGCGTTACAACAATTTGGCGAAAAAAACATTCGTCCCGGTATGCCGATGGCCATGCTGGAAGATGCATTAGTGCCTGTTTATTTTTATCATCGTTATCAAATTGAAGCGGCCACAAAATTGGCGGGTGGTATGTATTATAGTTATGCCTTGCGTGGCGATGGTCAACTGATCACAAAAATGCTGAGTAAAGAAGAACAACGAAATGCATTGAACAGTATCATTGATTGTATCGATCCAAAAGTGTTGATGATACCCGATCGTATTGCTGCATTGATACCGCCACGACCATCGGGTTATGGTAGCACAAGAGAATTGTTCCGCAAGCGTACAGGTTTATCTTTTGATCAGTTATCACCTGCAGAAACAGCTGCCGATCTTCCCTTTTCTTTCTTATTTAACAGTGAACGCTTAAGCAGAATGGTGCAGCAGGAAGTGAATGGCGGCTTAGGTGTTGCAGAAATGATACAGCTGTTGATTGATAAAACATTTAAAGCACCACGCCGGAACGGAATGGAAGCCTTGATTCAGCTACAAACAGAACAGGTATTGTTAACTTATTTGCTTGCTGTATCTGTTGATGAAAATAATTCGTTTGCAGTT
>JAACZX010000508.1 GCA_009996555.1 Chitinophagaceae bacterium
GTACTCAGTTTTGAGGCAGTTGTTCATGACGTTTATGAATCGGTGAGGGTTGTTGACTTTTCATTTGTATTTCGAAACAGTCTGTTGCTGGTGGTTGCAAAAGGTAAACTTCAAATTGGCTATTTACGATGAATATACTTGTTACAGGTGGCGCATCAGGCATTGGCGAAGCAATTACAAGAAAGTTCGCAGAAGAGGAGGGTAACAAGGTTTACTTTACTTATAACAGATCTGCAGAGCGTGCAATCAGCATTACGAACAATTTGCTGAATACGAGAGCAATCCATTGCGATTTTGAAAGTGACAGCAGTCTGGAAGTGCTTTGTAATATGATGAATGAAATGGAGATTGATGTTTTGATCAATAATGCATACACTGGCAATTACCTGAATAAGCATTTTCACAAAACAGCTGCCAATGATTTTCTGGTTGATTTTACCCGGAATGTTTTGCCGGTAATCCGCATCACACAAGCCGCTATCTTTTTTTTCAGAACGAAAAAATCAGGTAAAATTGTTACAATCAGCACCGCTGCGTTAATTGGAAGCCCTCCGGTTGGAAGTTCACAATATGTAGCGAACAAAGCTTATCTGGAACAAATGTCGAAATGCTGGGCTGCCGAGAACAGTAAGTTTAATATCAGCTCGGTCATTTTATCGCCTTCATTTGTGCTAACAGGGATGACAGGAAAGCTGGATGAGCGGATCATTGAACAGCTCATCCAGGATAATCCATTAAAAAGACTGCTTACAAAAGAAGAGGTTGCGAATGCAGTATACAAACTGGCGCATACGAGTGAGTCTGTTAGCGGACGGAGCATTGTTTTAAATGCCGGCGAAAGCATCAACTTGCAACAAGCATTCTAAAATTTACCATTGAAGAAACTACTGATCATTACCCCACACTACCCGCCAAGTAATCTTGCAGCCGTTCATCGCAGCCGTTTGTTTGCACAGCATTTACCATCGTTTGGGTGGGAGCCTGTGATCTTGACCGTGCATGAAGATTTTTATGAAGAAGAGCTTGACCGGAACCTGCAACAACTGTTACCAACAGGTCAGCGTATTGAAAAGGTCAATGCATTTAACGTCACCAAGCCAAGACTGATCGGCGATATTGGTTTGCGTGCTTTTTTTCAATTGCGTAAACGTGCGTTGGAACTGGTGCGTCAAGAGGAAATTGCTTTTGTCTATATTCCTATTCCCTCGTTTTATGTTTCACTGATCGGTCCTTACCTGCATCGCAAAACAGGAGTAAAATATGGCATTGATTATATTGATCCATGGGTGCATGTGTTCCCGGGGTCGGATCAATTATTTTCACGGCATTGGTTCAGTACAAAACTGGCCAGGTGGTTAGAACCGAAGGCGGTGAAAGAAGCTTCGCTGATTACCGGTGTGGCAGAGGGTTATTACAAAGGTGTGCAGGAACGGAACCCGCAGTTGATGAACAGCTGTGTTTTTGGTGCCATGCCTTATGGTGGAGAAGCAGCCGATCATAAAGGATTGCATTCATTGAGCCTGCAGCCTTACCTGTTTGGTAAAAATGGAAAACTGCAGTTTGTTTATGCAGGTGCTATGTTGCCCAAGGCTTACGAACCCCTGCGGGCTATTTTTAAATCCATCCGTGATCATGCTGCTGTTTTTGCAGGTGTGGAGTTTCACTTTATCGGCACAGGCAAAAGCCCGAATGATCCGGAAGGGTATAATATTCGTCCGTATGCGGAAGAGTTTGGTTTGTGGCAAACAGTGGTGTTTGAGTACCCGAAACGCATCCCTTATTTAGATGTACTGATACATCTTGGAGCTGCTGATGCGGTATTTATTTTGGGCAGTACAGAACCGCATTATACACCCAGCAAAACGTACCAGGCGGTGTTGAGTGAAAAACCGATCCTTGCGGTGTTGCACAGTGCCAGCACCGCTGTTGCTGTTTTACAGGAATCAAAGGCAGGTGTTGTATTAGGCTTTGATGGAGCGGAAGCTGTTGGCAGTATTTCTGAAAACTGGATGAAGTGCTGGGAACATTTTCTTTCCTTCCACAGCCGGTTTAATGCTGCTGCTGTTGGGCAGAACGTATTTGAGCAGTATTCGGCAAAAGCTGTTACAAAACAATTACACGAATTGTTAGTTAAATTAGTTGGTTAGAGCTTATGCGAATTGCACATATCATGATCTATGAAAAATTCATTAAAGGGTACATTCAGTTTGTTGAAGAGCATTTTGATATCAGCGATCATACCTTTTATATTATTGGAAAAGAACAAACCGCATATAATTTAAATGGCTTGCCGAATGTGGTAAAAATAAGCAGCTACAGTTCATTGTTCCGGCTATTAGGCGGGTTACTTTTTTCCAAAAAGATCATCCTGCATGGATTGTGGCATCCGGGAATTAACCGTCTTTTATTGATGCAGCCATGGCTCATTGAAAAATGCTACTGGATGATGTGGGGAGGGGATTTTTATTATTATGATCTTGAGCCAGCGTATAAGAAAAAGTTGATAAGAAAAATCAGGCATTTTGTTGGATTTGTAAAAGGTGATTATGAATTTATAAAGAATAAGTATGGTGCTGAGGGGATGTTTCATGAATCTATATTATATCCCGTAGCATTTTGTGATGGTTATGCTGTTAAAAACAATAAAACAGAGAACATTGTCAGAATATTAGTGGGGAACTCTGCTGATCCTTCTAATAACCATTTAGCTATTTTTAATAAGCTTTCTGAATATAAGAATGAAAGTATAGAAATCATTGTTCCTTTATCGTATGGTAATAAAGAATATGCAAATGAAGTTATAAACGCAGGCAGAATGATTTTTGGCGACAAATTGAGACCACTAAACGATTTTATGCCACTACATGAGTACGAGACGTTACTTAATTCAATTGATATAGGCATTTTTAATCATGGCCGCCAGCAGGGCTTAGGTAACATTATAAAGTTACTTTCGTATGGGAAAAAAGTCTATCTGCGCAATGATATTTCAACCTGGGATTTTTTTACAGATATGGGTGTAACGTTATGCAATATAGAAGTTGTTGATCTTACTCCAATTGATCCTGAAGTTGCAGAAACGAATGCAAAACTTGTGGGATCCTATTTTACCAAGGAAAATTATATCAAACAATTAGCGAGTCTTTTCAAGCAGTAAAAGCTTTTCGGAATGTAATGAAAATTTATTGGTTTCTCCGGCATCTGTTTATATATGCAGGCAGCTCTTTTTTATACTTGTTGTTAAAAGGCAAAGGGTATTCTTTTGTTTACGATTTGAAGCGATTTCCTAAATGGTATCAATACAAAGTGTCAACGGATGATTTTTTAAAACACGAAATTCCCTGGATGTGTTTTGGGGTAGTTGATTACCTCGGTCAATGGCTTACGAAGAAGATGTTGGTTTTTGAATATGGATCGGGAGGGTCAACGCTGTATTTGTCGAAAAGAGTAAAGAGGTTACATTCTGTTGAGTATGATTTGAATTGGTACAACCATGTGAACAGCATCCTGTCTTTAGCTACTATAGACGGGATAACGTATCAATTCATTTTGCCGGAAAAGGTGGAGGCAACCGAACAAGAGAAATGTGGAAAGCCTGAAGCATATTTGTCTTGTATGGGTGCTTATAAAGGACTCCGGTTTCAGCAATTTGTACAATCGATCGAAAGCTATCCAACTGATTATTTTGACCTGGTAATAGTGGATGGCAGAGCAAGACCTTCCTGCATTCAACATGCGATTCCTAAAATTAAACAAGGCGGCATATTGCTTGTTGACAATGCGGACAGGGCGTATTACCTGAAGCCATTTCCGGAATTGTCTGATCATTCAAAATGGGAAGAAAAAAGTTTTACCGGGCATACGCCATTTGGTTTAACATCGGTATTATATACAACAAAGCTGTTTATAAAAAAGTAGTTCCGGTTTTATACAGAAGCAACACCGCATGCAGATAGCCCATGTTATGATCTTTGAAAAGTTTAACCGCCGGTATATTGAATTTGTGGCGGCGCATTTTCCTATACGGGATCACCGGTTTTATATTATTGGCAGTAACTATGCCGGTTATGATATGGAGGGGCTTCCCAATGTGCGGGTGATCAACGGCTATGGGAAGGTGTTACAGCTTTTTTTCCAGCTGTTGTTTGCAAAGCGCATTTTCCTTCATGGTTTGTGGCATCGTGGATTTATCAAATTGTTGTTGTGGCAGCCCTGGCTTATTGGCCGCTGTTACTGGATGATGTGGGGTGGCGATTTTTATTATCATGATAAAGAAAGTAAGGACAAACGAACGCTTATCCGCAAACTCCGTCATTTTGTGAGCCTGGTGGAAGGTGATTATCTCCTGGCGCAACAATGGTATGGAGCAAAGGGGCAATTTCACCGCTGTGTTTTATACAGTTACCTGGAAGAACATGAATTTGGTGAACCTGAACGTAACAATCCCTTTCAACCATTAAAGATACTGGTTGGTAATTCAGCCGATCCATCGAATCATCACCTGGACATACTGGAGCAGCTTTCGGCATTCAGGGAAGAGCATATCGAGGTGTATGTACCGCTGTCGTACGGTAACGAAGGTTATGCAAAGGATATTATCCGTAGGGGTGAAGCATTGCTGGGCAACCGGTTCAAACCCTTAACGGATTTTATCTCTCTTCAACAGTATCGTTCTTTGTTAGGGGACATTGATATCGCTATCTTTCATCATCAGCGGCAACAAGGGCTTGGCAATATCATTGCTTTGCTTGCAAAAGGAAAGACGGTGTACCTGCGTCCCGAGGTAACTACCCGTGCCTGTTTTGAGCAAATGGGTATTACGTTGATGGATACTTCTTTGCTACAGCTCCGCACATTACCTGTAACAACAGCCGCATCAAATATCCGGATCATGCGGGAACATTTTTCTGTTTCAGCTTATCAACGGATGTTAAACGAGGTGTTTTATTCTTAACAACAGAGGCTGCAGATAAGCCCTGTTTTATTTGTCATTATGATTCAATTTGCCATTATCATTCCTTTTCGCCCAAAAGCAGAATCTGTTGATTGGGAACAGGAGTGCAGCTTGTTACAGCAAACCATTTTTTCGTTGCTGCAACAAACTTACCGGGGAATACATATTTACGTTATCCATAACGATGTTCCGCTCCTGCAGGTGGCTGATGAGCGGGTGAGTTATGAAGCGACCCCGTTTGTACATGAACGTTATGACGACATGCTTAACAATGTTGCTTTGCTGCAGTTGTTCAAATCAGAAAAGCTGGTCGTTCGCCGGTGGGACAAAGCCCGAAAGCTTTGTTATGGAAGCCAGCTTGCCAAACATGCAAAGGCAGATTATATTATGGCCATGGATGCAGACGACCGCTTGTCGAAGTATTTTTTTGAACGTTTAAGCCAGTCTGCAGACGGGGGAAATTGCCCCGGCTGGTATATGCATAGCGGCTATCTTTATAAGGATGGCAGCAACTACCTGGTGAGGGTTCCGAAGCTGATGCGTTTGTTCAACGGCTCTACACATGTACTGCACAACAGTCTGGTGCGGATACCCGATTTTTCATCGCTGGATTGGCAGGATTATAATCTTTTTACTGATCACGGCTGGATCAAGGATCGGGTGAAAAACGATCACAATGCTGATCTGAAAATTGTGGAGTACCCGGCTTTGGTCTATGTGGTGCATGGTTCAAATATTTCGCAGGTGAATGGCGAGTTCGGATTTTCGATCAGAAAGCTTGTCAAACGGCTTTTGCGAAGTGTGCGGTTGTCATCTTCACTTCGGGAGGAATTTTTTTTACGTTCTCTTGTGTTTATCACAAGTGGAATTGGTCATCTCGGCATCGTTGTAACAACTGTATAGTAATCATTCATGATATACCCCATCCACAGGCTGCGGCAGATACTGCAGTTCATTACCCGTCATCCACTTGCCGGAAGGCATAAGCTGACATTCCTTTTTCGTTTTTTTTCCTGGCAATTCTCACAATTTATTTATCCTCATGAAACGGAGAAGAAGTTTACATCGAAGACAAAGCTGGTTTTAAAAAAAGGACTGATCGGCAGTACGGGAAATTTATACACCGGGCTTCACGATTTTCCTGAAATGGGTTTTTTGCTTCATTTTCTGCGAGCCGGTGATCAATTTGCCGATATCGGGGCAAATAACGGGAGTTATACGGTACTAGCTTCGGGACATGTTGGTGCCAAAACGGTGTGTTTTGAACCAATTGATTCCACCAGGGGTTGGCTGCTGAAAAATATACAGGCAAATAAAGCGGAAGCGCTTGTGAAGGTATATCCTTTTGCTTTGGGCGATGTGAAAAAGAGGGTTCTTTTTTCAAGTGCTCTTGATGCGGAAAACCATGTACTTGTTGAAGAAGAAAATCATGCCGGTATTTTTATTGAAGTAGACGTGTTTGATGAGTTGTGTTTTCCACAGCAGGTACCCGTGCTGGTTAAACTGGATGTGGAAGGGTATGAAGCTGCTGTTTTGTCGGGTATGAAAAAAACGCTGGCTGATGAGCGATTAAAGGCTATCATTATTGAATTGAACGGTTCGGGTTACAGGTATGGGTATGATGAAAAACAGATCCATGCCGATCTGTTAAGCTATGGGTTTCTGCCTTATACTTACAATCCGTTTAAACGTGCGTTGATCCAGTGGGAGAGTTTTGGACCAAATAATACGATCTATTGCCGTGATCTGTCTTTTATCAAAAACCGGCTACAGCATGCTGCGCAGGTTTTGGTTGCCGGTGAACTGTTTTAATATTCCCGTTGTCTGTTGCAAATGAAAAAATTAGCTATCATTACCACACACCCTGTTCAATATCATGCACCCCTGTTCCGGCTGCTCCATGAGCGTGGGCGTATTGCTGTAAAAGTATTTTATACCTGGGGGCAATCGAAGGATGCTGTTTATGATGCCCGTTTTGGTCTTGAGCGTAGCTGGGATATTCCATTGCTTGAAGGGTATGATCATGTGTTTGTGCGTAATACTTCCCGAAGGCCCGATTCAAACCGTTTTTTTGGTGTTATCAATCCGGGCTTTGTTGAACAATTACGAAAGGAACAATTTGATGCTGTGCTTGTGTACCGATGGAGCCTGTTCAGTCATGTACGTATTTTGCGTGCATTTGGTAAACATTCACGGTTGTTTTTCCGTGGCGATTCGCATTTAATACATTCACAAAGCAGTGTAAAAACGCTTGTAAAAAAATGGCTCATGCGTTTTGTTTATCAAAACATAACGAAAGCATTTTATGTAGGCCAATATAACAAAGCTTATTTCAAGGAATATGGTTTTACAGATGAGCAATTGGTTTACGCAGCACATGCCATTGATAATAACCGGTTTTCAAATGAATCAGAAAAATGGGAAGCATCAGCAAAAAGAGAACGGCAGCTTCGCTCCATTCCTGACAACTGTATTGTGTTTTTGTATG
>JAACZX010000509.1 GCA_009996555.1 Chitinophagaceae bacterium
ATTTTTTGGCTTGCGGGCGAACATTAAAAAAAAGAGAAGCAAAAAAGTAGGGATAGACAAATCGTAGCGGGTTAACTGATTCACACTATTGCGTAGAGTCAACCCATTTAAAAAGGTGTTTATATTTTGTAGCTTTTTTACTTGCATTAAGTGTTTAGAATCTTGCTAAACAAGACCCATCAATAAATTTAAAAAATGAAAATGGTTTAGATTTATTTTTAAGGTTGATTTTTATGATTTTTAGGTTGACTTTTATTAGTTTTACGGAAATCATTTGTTATGAACACCGCATCTGTAAGTCACTTGCATATAGGAAGAAAAGTTGAAAAACTTCGCAAACTTAAAGGCGTAAAACAAGAAACACTAGCTATTTCCGTTGGCCTAACACAGCCAGAAATTTCGACAATTGAGAACTCAGAAACAATTGACGAAGCATTACTAATAAGAATTGCGGAAGCTTTAAATCTAACACCCGAAATTATCAAGGACTTCGATGAAAGTCATGCATTTTATAGTATAGATAACAAGGTTGATAACGTAACAATACATGATACAGGACATGCAATTCATCAAGTCTTTAGTCCGATTGATAAAGTAGTCGAACTGTATGAACGATTACTTGCAAGCGAACGAGAGAAGATTGATATATTGAAAAACATTCAACAAAAATGATTTTAAAATTAATTTATATATAAAATGGAAATAGTTGCCAATACTTTAATGCTGCATAAAGGGAGAAAAATAGAAAGAGTGCGTAAACTCCGAGGTTGGACACAGGCCGAACTGGGAGAAAAACTTCATATAACTAAGCAGGCTGTGTCCAAATTAGAGCAATCGGAAAATGTCAGTGATGAAAAATTGAAAGAAATTGCAGAAGCGCTTGGTGTTACGTTTGAAGGATTAAAAGAATTCAATGAAGAAAGAGTATTATACAATACCAATAACTTTTATGAGAACTGTGGTGTGACTGCAACTAATTTAAGCGCTAACATTGAAACTGTAAATAATCCTCTTAAGGAAACAATTGAGATGTTTGAACGGCAATTGGAAATTGTGCGAAGTGAATTGATTGAAGTGTTAAAAGGAAGGAAATAGAAACCGTGGCAATGAGCCTAATTGAATCTTCATATCATGATGTTAATTGGGATTTCAAACAAGAACTTAAGAGTGAACATACAATTGAAGAATAATGAGCCGAATTAAAATAAAAAACTTTGGGCCGATAAAAGAAGGCTTTGGTGATGAATGGATTGAAATTAAAAAGGTGACTTTGTTTATAGGTAACCAGGGTAGTGGAAAAAGTACAGCTGCTAAGTTATTTTCAACTCTTAGCTGGATTGAAAAGGCAATGGTAAAGGGGCAACTTAAACAGGATGGATTGAGTAGTTACAACAGATTTTTGAAACATTTGAAGTACCAGCGCATTGATAATTACATAAAGAATAATACAGAAATTGAATACCAAGGGAGGGCTTACTCCTTTCGCTTCATCAATGGAACGTTTTATGCGCAAAAGGCAATTGACAATGGGTATATACTTCCGAAGATAATGTACGTATCAGCTGAACGCAATTTCTTGAGCGTAGTTGATCGGCCAGAGAAATTGAAAAATCTTCCCAGCACTCTCTTTACATTTCTGGATGAGTACGATAGCGCAAGAAACTTGTATTCAAAAGGTATTGCTTTGCCCATTGGTAATGTTCAGTTCGAATACGATGCATTAAATAAAATTGCTCATATTTCAGGCAACGACTATAAATTAAGGTTATCGGAAGCATCAAGTGGATTTCAGTCGACTGTTCCTTTATTCCTGGTAACAAAATATTTGGCAGAGTCGTTACAGCGGGAGGATGATCCTTCTATCAAAACCCAGTCCGTTGAGGAACAACGTAAACTGGCAAAAGAAATTGAAAGAATAATGAATGATGCCGGATTAAGTGAAGAAGTAAGACAGGAATCTTTGCGACAACTTTCTGCAAAATACAAACCGGCCTGTTTTGTTAATATAGTTGAAGAACCAGAACAAAATCTGTTTCCCAGTTCGCAACAGAAACTATTGAATAGTTTAATAGAATACAACAATAAGAGTGAAAGCAATAAATTAATAATGACTACACATAGTCCATATTTAATTAATTATTTAACACTTGCAGTAAAGGCCGATATGGTGAAATCTACTGTAGAGAAAACAGATTTTTACAATAAGCTAAATGACATAGTTCCTCTTCACTCAACCATTAAAGCAGATGAGTTGGCGATTTACGAAATGGATGAACATGAAGGTGTCATTAAAAAATTGCCAGATTACAAGGGCTTGCCTTCTGATGAAAATTATTTGAATAAAGGGCTTGAAGAAAGCAATGAATTATTTGCTCAACTATTAGAAATTCAGCAAGCCCAATGAGTATAAATTTTTCTGAGGCAAAATGCCAAACTTTCTCCCGTCGTAAGCTTTTTGGACTTTGCGACGATCCTCCGCCTGCTTCGAAAGCAGCCTATATAAAAGAAGGGGATGGAGGAAGTTGGATAGCTGTTGTTGTGAACGACGATGAGTATGACGTAACATTTACAGCAATAGATAATTGCATCGAAATTAAACGACCAGATAAAAAAATGGCAAAACGTTGCGATGGTATGTTAACGTACAATTCCAATGTGGTTTTTGTAGAGTTAAAGCAACGAGGGGGTAAAGGAGCAGATTGGGTAAAAGATGCCGAAGAGCAACTTAGAACAACCATTGGCTATTTTGAATTGGAAGATGAAGCTGAGAACTATGAAACTAAGGAAGCGTATATAGCTAATAGTGAACGACCGAAATTTAAATCGAGCCAGGCGGTTCGGATGGATAAGTTCTTAGAAGAAACTGGGTATGTTTTACGGATTATGAACCGTATTATTCTTTAAAAACTTTTAGTAATCTTCGTAATTTAATTGATGTGTCAGGTTTAATAAGAACAGCCAGTTGCATTTTTTTAGGGTAGAAAAGAATCACTTAATTTAATTAATTGATTCATATTTTGCAACAAACAATTCAGTTAGTCTAAACTGATTAAAACGTGCCAATTCAATTGGAAGAATGTGTCTACCATCTTTTGTGTAAAGAATCGCCTTAAATCCTTCTTCTTTATTTGCTCCGACTGCAATCTTTTTTCCAACTGGATAGCATTCAATTCTATCGATATTTTCAATAGTTCCAGATGTCGTAACTATGTAAGAAGTCGGATTGCTCTCCAAAAAAGAGATAAGACGTTTTATATCTGAGAGTGAAAAGTATTTCCCCATTTATGTAAATTACGACTATTTTCTAAAATGGCAACGAATAGAGAGCCCATAATCATTACAGGTTCTTTTTTATCAAATTAATTTCCGTCGACCAAAAGCAGGCTGAAGCCAGACCTTATGAGTTTATAACAACCTGTATCCCTTCATTGCATGCTCATGGTTTATTTTTTTTAATTTAGTGCGGCCTATCATTGTGAAATTGTTACCGTGAACCAATAAAAGCTAACCCGATTTTATATTACTTAAAAGCTTTTTTAATTTATGTTCTCTTCATAGAGTCATAAGTTGATAACAAATAATTTTCACCATCAAAATATATTGATGAGATCAAAATACAGCCACTTTCAAGAACATCTTGAATGGGAGATTTTAGAACCTGATCAGGTTATTTCTAACCTAACGTTTGAAACAGGGCTTTATCATTTAAGCAAAAATTGCATCATTAAATTTACGAGAGATAACCAGTACAAATTGGTTGCCCAAATCTCAGGTGTAGTAGATGCCAGTGACCAATTAGAACCAAATATTGACAAAAGAGGAGGAACGTTTTTCCCAGATGAAACCGTTACCGGTTATTCTACTGATGGTTTTTTTAAGTACAAATTTTCAGGAGTAGTTTTAGGCACAACAACAAGTAGTCTTGTTTCGGCAGATAGCTTATCTGTAAAATTTCAAGCGGACTTTATTTTTCATAGTGTTGAAAAATATTACCCAGATGCCGAAACAGAAATCGAATTTCTTCAGGAATGGTTTTTAAGCGGTAAAATTAACATCCATTTTCCACGGTCAACTAATAGAAGTGTTGACAAAGCATTTAAGAAGTTGAGAGATGGGATTAATCCTGAAGAAGATTTTAAGTTAGTGCAAAGTCAAGGTAGAAGCAGAGATCATTTGTTCGTAGAATATGACGATATTTCATTCATCGTTGCCAAAGTGCCAAATGGCTTTGGGCCAGATTGGTCATTTAATATTTCGATTGAATATAGAAACTCATTTGGGCGGATTCCCGACGAGACTGAAAGAAAAGCAATTTCAGAATTAGTCAGTTTTGTTTTGGGAAATCAGCTTTTAAAAGTAGGTCAAACCTCATACAGCAATTCGGCATCAGTGATTTTGCAAGAGTATCAAAATCCATGGGGGGATAATGTAGTAAGCAGGTGTAAAAAACAAGCTTTTCCGCCGGTTGTGATTGACAATTACTACGATTGGGGTAGGGCAGAAATTCTTCTTAATGAACTTCTGCCAACTTTTCTAAAACAAAGAACTCAGCTGGGGTTCAATGATGCTTTGTGGAAATACTGGATTTCAAGATACTCTTCTTTGGGAATAAACCTTCCTATACTTTCCAGTGCGGTTGAAACATTAGCCCAACAGATGTTAAAAATGCATCCTGAAGTAAAGCACTATTATATTGAGTATAATGAATTTTCTACTATAATCAAGGATGAATTAGGTTCAATAGAGAAAAAGCTGGAAGGCAATCCTAACAAGGGCATTATACTCAATAAGCTAAAAAACTCCTCTCTTAGAGGTTCCAACGAAAAGTTGGATATGATGTTTGAAATGATCAACCTTGATGTTGGTAAAATTGAACGAAGTGCTATTAAAGCAAGAAACAAAATGGCTCATTCATCGTTGGGTAATATTGGCGAAGATGAAATTAGAGAAACCATTCGCATGACAAGAGCTTACGAAACGTTATTCAATCGCATACTTTTAAAAATTCTTGGTTATAATGGCCCATACATAGATTACTATACACTTGGGCATCCAAGCCGAAGCATTGATGAGCCTATACCAGAGTCATAGGCAGACCTCAGGTAACATAAGGACTGCACGAAATTGGAAGACTACGAAAAATAGTGAGAATGAAAGAGTAATGTCAAAGAAGCTAATCATACTAATGTTTCGGTTTTAAGTTTGGCCTTAAATGATCTTGGATACAGCTTAAAATAAATACGCATGAATAATCTGTAATAGTTAAGATGTAATCTGACAGTCATCAATATACTAACCTTGAATGACTTACAAAAAGAATAATCATTGATAGATTCACAACCTCCTTAATTATTTTGGGCAGTAAAGGCTATTTGCAATTTCAAAAGTTTTAGTATTTTAAGTTTCGCAAATGTTTGCTTGTGCGTTTTAATACAAACCTCCCATGCAGAAACTAAAATCAAATATTTGGTGGCTTTCATTTATCGCCACTTTTGGCGCAGGATTCCTAATAATTCTGGCATATTGTTTTTTTAAAGATAGTTACACACTTAAAAGTATTACACTACCTGACTGGCTCAACTACTTTGCAGCATGCGGTACAGTCGGAGGGTTTCTCTATT
The DNA here is from genome assembly GCA_009996555.1 of Chitinophagaceae bacterium. Classification (GTDB taxonomy): domain Bacteria; phylum Bacteroidota; class Bacteroidia; order Chitinophagales; family Chitinophagaceae; genus Lacibacter. The sequence goes on from JAACZX010000509.1 coordinate 5,622, forward strand.
TAATAATGGACAAATTATTGTCAGACAAGGAGGCTAACCATTTAAAATGGCAATGTGAAATTCCTTTTGTTACACTTGCTTCCCCTTGTGACCCTACACTTAATTATTGTGACATTAATATTTTAGGAAATACATCAAGTGTTCAAGGTAGAGGCGATGAATATTTTTCGGTTTGTAATTTGGGAAAGATAAATGCGTATGACATTTCAATACTATTTTCCACAGAAGAAAGCTTTTCCGAATCTAAAATATTTAACCGCCATTATATAAATCATATTGCACCTTTAAAGGTTTTTATAGGAAGCAACTCCTACTTTGATTATCGAACGGCTAACAACCAAACACTTCCGATACCTATGTTTGGACAAGTCACGTATTATGAATTCAAGGAGTCAATTTATTCAAACTATAATGTAGACCCAGCAACCAAACAAATTTCAAACACAAAATTTGACTTGTGTGATTGCATTAGTAATTGCAACATTTCCCCTAACTCAACAACAGAAAAATATTTTTTTGTCAAAATCATTTATCACTCATCGTTTTCAAAAAAGCATAGGTATAGAATTATATCAGAATTTAAAGTTCATGTTATTTGCTCCAAGCTCATGTCGGTTGATTTAGAAACAAATCATCATGCTAATGATAATGAAATACGCATTAAGGGAATAACTCTATTTAATTATGAATATAATTTTGTAGATAGTTGACAATAATATTTGATTATTGGTTGTATAGTTCATGATTGTTTATATAAATGGAATATAAATATCAATCCTCGGTGTATAGGCATCAGAAGCAGGAAATTGCCCAAAATCTAATCGATATCTTTGAAAAAGATGAGCGCATAACCACACAGGCGAGAAGGTTCATCAGCGATTGGATCCTTACTGGGCCCGAAGAAAAGGGGAAAGTGTTCTTTGATGTGTGGGATATTGTGCTGAAGAGTTTCTTACCGACAACCAGACCAATTTTATTTCGGGCGTGCGACAGAATTAGCAAGAACGGAAAAATTGCAAGTTTTACTGGCAGTTTAGAATGTGCCAGAAGATTCAGTAAAGGCAAAGGTTCGCTAATTATTTGTGACACTACAAAAACAATCGCATTTGACGAGTATTTTAAAAAAGCTGGGGAATATAACCACACATTTTATCCACTTGCTAACCTACTAGTTAAGGCGAAAGATTCCGGAGGTTGGGAATTCAGTGAAAGGATCTTAAATGATTATAGTGCCGAGGATGAATACATCATGAGGATTAACCTGGATCATATGCATAGCGTTAAGTGGCTAAAAACCAATAGACAGCTATGAAATAAGTATATTCTATCACAATAGTCAGAAATAAATTTTTGACCATCATAAATTTTTATCCAAAACTCATGAGGGAGCAAAAAAGTAAAACTGTAATTCAAAAAATACTACTAATCGGGTATATGATCTTATTCCAATATCATTGCGTTTTTAAGTAACTTACTACCTGCTATTCAGTTTCAATTACACCATTCTATGAACACTGATAACAGACCAATTCCATTTTTTGCAGCCCGGCTTATCATAGGGTTTCTGCAAAATAAACTCACTGAAAGTGAGAAAGACCAGCTTGATGCCTGGATTTGTAAAACGGATGAAAACATGGCTTTTTTTGAAGAACTTACTGAAGGTTACCATGAGGCCGTTTTTGACCCCGACCAATTGATAATAGAAACAGAAGAAGCTACTGAACTGTGGATAATTGCTGGCCTTATTACCAAATATCTGCTTAAACATATTGATGTGATAGAAGAAAAG
>JAACZX010000510.1 GCA_009996555.1 Chitinophagaceae bacterium
ATTCTTCATCAATATCAATTTCATTTACTTTAAGCCAGTCGTGAAGTTTGTTTTTTGTATTGCTGAATACAGCTTCCACTACACATTTTTTATCTGGTGTGCGAAGAGCCGATACATCGGCACGGTTGCCCAGCACCAAACCAAGAGCGCCCAGTAAAATAGATTTACCTGCACCTGTTTCGCCCGTAATAATATTCAGCCCGGTTTGAAAACTCACATGAAGTTCATCAATAATTGCAAAGTTCTGTATGGAAAGTTGTTGCAGCATAAAGCATTTCAAAACTAATTCAAAACACGATATAGAAAAGTTGACTGTATAAATAAAAAAGAAAAAGGGCGCATAAAGCGCCCTTTACATGTATAGAAAGAGTCAATTATGGTTCAACTGAATCATTCAGGTCAGCATCAACAAGGATACGACCGCAGTTTTCGCACACGATGATTTTTTTGTGCTGTTTAATTTCACTCTGGCGTTGAGGAGGAATGGTGTTGAAACAACCGCCACAGCTTTCACGCTCAATAGGCACTACCGATAAACCATTGCGGTAACTTTTACGGATGCGGTCGAAGCTGGCCAATAAACGGTCTTCAACCGCTTCTCTTGCACCATTTACCAAAGAACGCAATTGCGTTTCTTCTTTTTCAGTATCAGCAATGATCTTGTCCAGTTCGCCTTTCTTGTGCTCAAGGTTTTTTTCTTTAGCAGCAATTGCTTTTTTCGCTTTTTCCAGTACTTCACTTTTATCGATCAACTCTTCGTTCGCATCTTTAATATGCTTTTCAGAAAGTTTGATCTCCAGTCCCTGCATTTCAAGTTCTTTGTTGATGGCTTCAAACTCACGGTTATTCTTTACGTTCTCACTTTGCTTTTCGTATTTCTTCAGCAATGCCTGCGATTCAAGGATCGCATCTTTCTTGCTTTGAATGAAATCCTGGATACCGTTGATCTCTTCTTCAATGCGGTTCTTACGTGCATTCAAACCTTCAATTTCATCTTCCAGGTCTTTTACTTCCATGGGTAATTCACCTTTCAGGATCTGGATCTCATCCAGTTTGCTTTCAATTTTCTGTACACGAATAAGTGCCTTCAGCTTTTCTTCTACAGAATACTCTTTTGTAGTAGCCATATTGTTGTTTGAAGTTTTTTGTTTTTGTACCGGCGGCGGGGCCTTGCTCATCACTTGTTGTGTCACTCACTTGTACGATTTGTATTTCTGATCATCTGAAATACTCGACAGGATTCGTTTTCACCGCAGTTTTGAGGACGGCAAAGGTAGGGAATTTCTGCTGCAAATGATCGGCCAGTAAATCTATGGTAAACTGCTCACTTTCCCAGTGGCCAATGTCGGCCAGCAGCAGGCGGCCTTCTGCATCAAAAAACTCATGGTATTTAATATCGCCGGTAACAAAAGCGTGGGCACCGGCGGCCAGGGCGGCTTTTGTAAGAAAACTGCCGGCTCCACCGCAAACTGCCACTTTATGAACAGCATGAGCGGGCGGGATGGTGTGACGAATTACGCTCAATCCAAATTGATCTTTAAGCAGTTGCAGGAATTCTGATGGTATCATGTGGGTTGCCAGCTCGCCAATAAGTCCCGATCCGGTTGTTTGTAAACGGTTGTCAAGGCTAACCACATCGTAGGCTACTTCCTCGTAAGGATGGGCCTTGGTCATGGCAGCAAGGATGGGAGCTTCCAGCCAGCCAGGAAAGATCACTTCTATTTTCAGTTCATCTTCTTCGTGGCGGCGTCCAATCTCCCCAACAAACGGATTGCTTCCGTCGGCGGCTTTAAAAGTTCCTTTGCCGGGGCCATTGAAACTACATTCACTATAGTTGCCAATATGCCCGGCTCCGGCTTCAAAAACAGCCGCCCTTACAAACTCTGCATGGGTAACCGGCACAAAGCAGAACAGCTTTTTGAGCAGCCCGGTTTTTGGTTGCAGGATGCGGCAGTTTTTCAAACCCAGCCTTTCGGCCATTTTTGCATTTACCCCTGTAATAATATTATCCAGGTTGGTATGGATAGCGTAAACAGCAATATCGTATTTAATGGAAGCGATTACCGCCCTTTCCACATAGGTTTTGCCGTTGATCTTTTTTAGTCCGCTGAAGACAATGGGGTGGTGAGCCACAACCAGATTACAACCTTTTTGTTTGGCTTCAAGGATCACTTCTTCTGTTGCATCAAGGCTAACCATAATACCTGTGCATTCCCATGCGGCTGAACCGGTAAGCAAGCCTGAATTATCATAGCCTTCCTGTAAAGAAGGAGGTGCCAGCGTTTCAAGAAAACGAATAATATCTCCAATTTGCATGACATAAAAATAAGGCAATTCAACAGCAGGAAAATGCTGTAAAAGCTAAATAACTGAAAACCTGCCGGTTGCCATTTGCGTACTTCTACTGTGGCGCATGCCAAAAACAAATTGTATTTTCATCTTTGAAATTCGAAATCTATGAGGCATTTCCTGATTCTTTCTTTTAGCCTGCTGGTGCTTACAAGCTGTAAAAAAATTGTAAAGCGTACACAGGAAGAAATTGCTGAAACACTTATTGTGAAAGCAATTACTGATGGTCGCTGGACGGTGAGTGTATATAAAGATGATACGAATGACTACCTGTCTGAATTCAGCGGATACGAATTTCAGTTTAAAACAAACCGCACTGTTGATGCGATTAAAAATTCAACTACAGAATCAACCGGTACCTGGAACGAAGACAAAGTGAATATTGCCATCATTGCAGATTATCCCGCCTCTGCTGCAGTAACATTACAACGCCTTGACGGTAACTGGAAACTAAAAGACAGTAACTGGACATGGGTAAAGGCGCAGCAAACCATTAATGGAAAGCTGGTAACACTGGAGCTTAGAAAAAAATAAATACATCTTCTTTTAAAAAACAGTAAGCGCTTCCGGAAGGAAGCGCTTGTGCTTTGTTCTCAAAAATCCATGCGGCTTGAACTGATTCCGGGCTGCATGATAAGTTATCCCCCGTAATGGGTTGAAGTCTTTGTTATTCTTTAAGGCAACAAATATTGGGCATGCTTATTAATAATGCAAATCAATTAATTTTATGACCTTATAGATTTTGACTATGACATTGACCCAGCTCGAATACCTCGTTGCCATTGATACGTACCGGCATTTTGCAACAGCTGCTTCGCATTGTTTTGTTACCCAGCCCACGCTGAGCATGCAGATACAAAAGCTGGAAGAGGAGCTGGGTATAAAACTCTTCGACCGGAGTAAGCAGCCAGTGATACCTACGGAAGCGGGTGTGGAAATAATTGAACAGGCGAGAAAGATCTTGCAGGAGCGTAACCTGATCTCTGAAATTGCACAGAACAAAAAAGGATTGCTGACGGGTGAATTACGCATCGGTATTATTCCAACGCTGGCACCGTATCTGTTGCCCATGTTTGCGAAAAGCTTTAATGAAAAATATCCATCGGTAAAACTGATCGTGCATGAAATGATGACGGAATACATCATCCGCCGCCTGCGTGAAGGGCGTATTGATGCAGGCTTGCTGGTAACGCCTTTGCAGGAAAAGGGTATTAAAGAAGAGGTGCTGTTTTACGAAGAACTGCTGGTGTACGTATCACCCCGGAATGAAGCATACAAAAAGAAATATGTACTGGCGAAAGATATTGATCCTACAAAACTCTGGCTGCTGGAAGAAGGCCATTGCTTCCGTTCGCAGATCGTTAATTTATGTGAACTGAAAAAGGCCAGTGAACTCAGTACACAGTTTGAATACGAAGCAGGCAGCATAGAAACCCTGCGCCGCATGGTGGAAATGAACGATGGCATTACCATTATGCCCGAACTTTCAACACTGGAGATGACGCCTGAACAGCAAAAACTGCTGCGTCATTTTCAAAGCCCGGCACCTGCACGTGAAGTAAGCATGGTGGTGCATCGGGATTTTATGAAGAAGCGTTTGAAACAAGCATTGAAAGAAGAAATTATTGCAGCTGTACCGGAAAAGCTGAAGAAGAAGAAGGCGCAGACGATTGTGCCGGTATAAAAGGGTTGCTATGCTATTTTCTTTAACTATATCCGAAGCATGCCGGGCTTAAATACCTGTTTTTGTGGGGAAATCAACGAAGGATGAGCGAAGGATGGTCGAAGGAAGAAGGGGATTAGGCGTTTTATAATTGCTGGTATGTAGTGACTGGATGAAATTTTGCTCTATCACTTCATCTGCTTCTTAATCATCTCCGTAAACACCAATGCAGCTTTTTTGCGGTAACTATCTTTCGGCCAGGTAATCGATGCCTGGCTGATGATGTTGAGGCCTTTGATGGGAATGGTTTTTAATGTTTGTCTTCCTTTAGCAGCAGCCACTGTCATAATCGTACACCAGTTGCCCGTTTCAACCAATTGCAGGAGTGTATTAATATCATTCAACTCCATTTTAATATTCGGCTGCACATTATTTTGTGCCAATGCTTCATTTAAAAAATGACGGGTATGAAATCCTTTTGCAGGCAACACAAGCGGAATATCTTTTAAATCTTTAATCGCAATCGATTTTTTTTCAGCCACAGGGTTCGAAGGATGCACCACCAATGTTAACGGCGATTCATACAAGCGTTGCGAAATAAACATATCGTTATCCTGCAGCTCAAGGAACGACAGCAAAAAATCAACTCTTGTCGATTTCAATTTATCCAGCAGATCTTCTGATGTACCAAACTCAACAATAATTTTTACTTCGGGGTATTGGGCCGAAAACTGCACGAGCACCGGTGTGAGCAAAGTTGAAAGACCATAGGTAACTCCGATCCGCAGTTCACCTGTTTTCAAGCCTTTCAAATCATCAATAACGGCACGACCACCTTCCGCATCCGAAACCGTTAAACGGGCAAAAGGCAAAAACTGGCTGCCAGCTTCTGTTAGCCGCACCCGTTTACCAATACGGTCGAACAGGGGCATGCCCAGTTCGTCTTCCAGTTGCTTGATCTGCTGACTAAGCGTACTTTGGCTAATGTACAGGCTGTGAGCAGCCTCGGTAAAATTGAGCAGCTCGGCCGATTTGATAAAATAACGCAGCTGACGGAGTTCCATATTCCTAAATCGGTTTTGTCAATGGATGTAATAGAAAAATACAGTTATACAAATTTAGGGAATCGGGTTAAATTTGACCTTTCTTAAACCGGAACAGCGCTAAGGTTAGCAACCTTAACCTGATAAATTTTACAACTTCTAATACAAAATATATGAGTCATACGCCAACAACATTATTCGATAAAGTTTGGGATTCGCATGTAGTCCGCAAGATCGAAGATGGTCCCGATGTGTTTTTTATCGATCGTCATTTTATTCACGAAGTAACAAGCCCGGTTGCATTTCTTGGTTTGGAAACCCGTGGATTAAAAGTGATGTATGCTCAAAAAACATTTGCAACAGCCGATCACAACACACCAACCATCAATCAGCACTTACCAGTACAGGATCCGCTTTCAGCTAATCAGTTAAAAGCACTTGAAACAAATTCTGCGAAGTATGGTATTTCGCATTGGGGTTTGGGTAATCCAAAAAATGGTATTGTGCATGTGGTAGGTCCGGAAAATGGTATCACACTTCCGGGTATGACTATTGTGTGTGGCGACTCACATACTTCAACACATGGTGCGTTTGGCGCTATCGCATTTGGTATTGGTACTTCTGAAGTTGAGATGGTGTTATCGTCTCAATGTATCATGCAGCCGAAGCCAAAGAAAATGCGCATCACTATCAATGGTAAATTGGGTAAAGGTGTTGTGCCGAAAGATGTGCCTTTATTTATCTTATCACAAATTTCTGCTAGCGGTGCTACCGGTTATTTCATTGAATTTGCCGGTGAAGTGTTTGAGAACATGAGCATGGAAGGCCGTATGACGGTTTGTAATCTTTCCATTGAAATGGGTGCACGTGGTGGTATGGTTGCTCCCGATGAAACAACGTTTAATTATCTGAACGGAAGAGAGCTTGCACCAAAAGGCGAAGCTTGGGATAACGCATTGGCTTACTGGAAAACACTAAAGACTGATGCTGATGCAAAATTTGATCTTGAATTGAATTTCACTGCTGATCAGATAGAACCACAAATTACTTACGGTACAAACCCTGGCTTGGGTACTGGTATCACACATAACATTCCTCTTGCTGCTGAAGTAAAAGATGGTGAAGCATCTTATAAAAAATCGCTTGCTTACATGGGCTTTGCTGAAAATGAAAAGATCGTTGGTAAGCAGGTTGACTATGTGTTTTTAGGAAGTTGTACCAACGGACGTATTGAAGATTTCAGAGCCTTTGCAAGTATTGTGAAAGGAAGAAAGAAAGCGGATAATATTACTGCATGGTTAGTGCCAGGTTCGCATATAGTCGAACAACAAATTAAAGAAGAAGGTATTCTTGATGTGTTGACTGAAGCAGGGTTTCAACTTCGTCAGCCGGGATGTTCTGCATGCCTGGCAATGAACGATGATAAAATTCCTGCCGGTAAATATGCAGTAAGTACAAGTAACAGAAACTTCGAAGGTCGCCAGGGACCAGGTGCAAGAACATTGCTTGCAAGTCCGTTGGTAGCTGCTGCTGCTGCTGTTACAGGCGTAGTAACCGATCCGAGAGAACTCATTGCATAAATACAATGTCGGATGTAGGATGTCTGATTTAGGATGTCCGAACTCCAATCAAACTAAACAATAATCAGGGTGCTTTAAATCAGACATCCTACATCATAAATCATACATCAAAATGGCCTACGATAAATTTACAGTCCTCACCAGTACAGCGGTTCCCATGCCGATTGAGAATGTGGACACAGACCAAATTATTCCTGCACGTTTCTTAAAAGCAACCAAGCGTGAAGGTTTTGGCGATAATCTTTTCCGTGACTGGCGTTATAACGGTGACGATACACCGAAACAGGATTTCGTGTTGAACAATCCTATTTACTCAGGAAAAATTTTAGTAGGTGGTAAAAACTTCGGCAGTGGCAGCAGTCGTGAGCATGCGGCTTGGGCTATTTACGATTACGGATTCCGTTGTGTGGTATCAAGTTTCTTTGCCGATATCTTTAAAGGCAATGCACTCAACATCGGTATTCTTCCGGTAACAGTTAGTCCTGAGTTTTTAGATAAAATTTTTAAAGCAATTGAAGCCGATCCAAAAGCTGAACTGGAAGTAAATCTTCCGGAGCAAACGATCAGCATTGTTGCAACAGGCGAAAAAGAATCGTTCGACATCAACGGTTATAAAAAACACAACATGATGAATGGTTTCGATGATATCGATTACCTGCAATCAATGAAAAGCGATATCCAGGCATTCGCAGAAAAAAGTTTGTTCTAAGATTTCCTTCAGCAAC
>JAACZX010000511.1 GCA_009996555.1 Chitinophagaceae bacterium
AGCGGGATGATGATCCTCAACCCACCGGAAATGCAGCGCTTGAAAATAAACTATACGAAGTAGGAGACAAGAATGCTGCTAATAGACAAACTACAGTAACAATTGCCGGCTATGTGCGTGATGCAAAAACAGGAGAACCTGTGGCGGGGGCATCGGTATATATTAACCGATCAGGATTCGGAGCTACAACTGACCAGTATGGTTACTACTCTCTTTCTTTGCCCAAAGGCCGGCATGTACTTTTTATTCAGAGTTTGGGAATGAGTGATACAAGGCGGCAAGTGCTGTTGCATGGAGACGGCAAATTGAATATTGACCTTCTATCGAAAGTAATGACATTGAAAAACATTACGATCTCTGCGCAAAAGATTAACAATATAAAAGGCACACAAATGAGTGTGCAAAAGATCGATATCAAGACAATAAAACAAGTTCCGGTGGTTTTTGGAGAGGCAGATCTGTTAAGGGTTGTCACTACTTTACCGGGTGTAAAAACAGTTGGGGAAGCAAGTACCGGATTGAACGTTCGTGGTGGTGCAGCCGATCAAAATCTAATCCTGTATAACGATGCAACAATTTACAATCCATCGCACTTCTTTGGAATGTTTTCTGCCTTGAACACAGAAGTGGTTAAGGATGTTGAGTTGTATAAAAGCAGCGTTCCGGTTCGTTATGGAGGAAGACTTTCATCTGTTTTAAACATTACAAGCCGTGAAGGAAATAAGAAAAAAATGGCCGGCACTGCAGGAGTAGGCTTGCTCACAAGTCGTCTTGAATTAGAAGGGCCATTGGTTAAGGATAAGTCTTCATTTATTTTGGCTGGCCGCACTACTTACGCAAACTGGTTATTGAATTTGCTTCCTGACGAGTATAAAAACAGTAAGGCATCATTTTATGATCTTAATCTGAATGTTAATCATGAAATTAACCGGAAAAACACACTTTACCTTACCGGGTATATGAGCAATGATCGCTTTAACTTGAGTAGTGATACGCTGTTTGGCTATGGTAATAAAAATGTTTCGCTTAAATGGAAGCATATTTTTACAAACAAGCTCACCAGTATCAGCTCTGCCGGGTATGATAGTTATAACTATTATACTTCCAGCGATCATCGACCAGAAAATGGTTATAAACTGAGCTTTGCCATCAATCAGGCATATTTCAGAACGCATTTCAATTACTTCTTAAACAATCAGCATACATTCGACTTTGGGTTAAACACGTTGCATTACAAACTGCAGCCTGGTTCTTATCAACCTTATGGAAATGAATCACTGGTTATTCCTGAAACAATTTCTCCCGAACAGGCTTTGGAGAGTGCGGTTTACTTCAGTGATAAATACAAGCTTAACTCTTTTTCCATTGATGCTGGTGTGCGATATAGCTTGTTTAATTACTTAGGCCCCCAAACTGTTAATAAATATGCACCAGGGTTGCCCATAACAGAAACAAATAACATCGGCACAGAAAATTTCAGAAAGTCAAGCATTGTAAAAACGTATGGTGGTCCTGAAATACGGTTATCACTTGTTTATCTTTTTAATGATAGCTTTTCTATAAAAGCTGCCTATAATACACAGCGGCAGTACATTCATTCAATTTCTAATACTGCAGCTATGTCGCCAACAGATATTTGGAAGTTGAGCGATCCGAATATTAAACCACAATTTGGAAGCCAGATTTCTTTTGGTTTGTACAAGAATTTCAAGTCAAATACAATTGAGGCTTCTGTAGAAGCATATTATAAAACCATCGAAAATTACCTTGATTATAAAAGTGGAGCAAAGCTGGTGATGAATCCACACCTGGAAACGGATGTACTGGGTACAAAAGGGAAAGCCTATGGAGTAGAATTTTTGCTTAGAAAAACTGCAGGGAAATTAAACGGATGGATAAGTTATACATGGTCACGTATATTATTGAAGGCTGATAATCCAATGGCTGGCGAAACGATAAACGAAGGGAATTTTTATCCTGCCAATTACGACAAACCACATGATGTAACATTGATCAGTAATTACAGGTTCAATCACAGGTTTAGTGTGTCATTTAATGCCACATACAATACAGGCAGGCCAATTACATTACCTATTGGTGTATTTTATTATGCTGGTGGTCAACGAACACTTTATACAAACCGAAATGCCTATAGAATACCCGATTATTTCAGAGCAGATTTTTCAATGAATATTGATGGTAATCACAAAGTGAACCAGATATTCCATTCTTCCTGGACGTTTGGTGTATATAATATTACAGGTCGTAGAAATCCTTATTCTGTTTATTATGTTTCGGAAAATGGAGTGATCAATGGTTACAAGCTTTCTGTATTTGGGAATGCAATCCCCTACGTAAATTTTAATATCAGGTTCTAAACAATCAGCTAATGAAAAAAGCATGTTTATATTTCTTGTATGTGTTTCTTTTGCTTTCATGCAAGGAACGATATATATCGCCTTATCAATCTCCGGAATCGGGCTATCTGGTGGTTGAGGGCATTGTGAATAGTGGGCAAGGCTCAACAACAATAAAATTAAGCCGGACAAAAAAGCTGGAAAACCAGCAAGAGCAGGTGATCTATGAAAGAAGAGCATCAATAAAAGTGGAAGGCGAAAACAATTTTTCGAGGGACTTGGTGGAAGGAGCAAATGGCCAATACAGTACAACAAGTCTCAACCTCAATCCTGCTGTGCGTTACAGGTTAAGAATACGAACAGCAAACGGCAAGGAATACTTGTCTGCTTTTTCGGCTGTTCAGTACACCCCACAGATTGACAGTGTTACATGGACTTTAGGAAGTGAAGGTGTTCAAATAAATCTTACAACCAGTAATCCGCTTAATAATACACGCTATTATCAGTGGGAGTATAACGAAACATGGGAAATAACTTCACAAAATGTTTCAATGCTTAAGATTCAGGTATATAAAGACAGAAATAACAGAGATAGTTTAAGTGTAGCATACCGTGATCCGATAACGTTTGGCATAGACTCGTCTATTTACAAGTGCTGGCAATTCAATGCCTCTAATCAACTACTCATATCTTCTTCTGCCAAACTGGAGAAAGATTTTGTGAGTGCACCTGTTACATTTATTCCGAATGGATCTGAAAAACTACGCCATCTCTACAGTATTAATGTAAGGCAGTATGGCTTAAGCAAAGAAGCGTACGAGTTTCTTGAAAAAATCAAGAAAAACACAGAGCAACTCGGAAGCCTTTTTGATGCGCAGCCGGGTGAGTTAAAAGGAAATATTGTATGTGTATCTAATCCATCAGAGCCTGTAGTTGGGTTTGTAACTATTGGTAATGTAACTGAAAAAAGAATTTTTATCTCTTCAACTCAGTTAGGTGGATGGAATTTTTTTCCAGTTCCCTGTGATGTGGTTACACTTCCAAACAATAGCGACTCGATTATAAAAAGAATGTCGGATTTAATACCAACACTTCCGTCAACGTATGTTACACCACCCACAACACCACCAATAATTGCAAGTTTTGAAGCTGTACGTAATGTGTGTGTTGACTGTACAATACGGGGCACAAATGTTAAACCTAATTACTGGCCATAAATAAGTATTTCATAAATGAATCTTAAGTGTCGATTTCTCAATAGTTCAAATCTATATGCCATGCAAGTAGTGGCCAGGGGTGTTTGTTGTTTCATGGCTGTTGTTTTTGCTACAGCAGATATAAAAGCTCAGGTTGAAGTGAAAGAGCCATTTGTTCAGCAGTTTGCTGATTATACTTCATCTGTTCTGCAGGAGAAGATGTTTATGCATTCTGATAAAAACATTTATTTAGCCGGGGAAATATGCTGGTTTAAATTGTACACAGTAGACGCTTCATCTCATACACCAGTTGATGTAAGCAAAGTGGCATACATTGAAATGCTTGATAAGAGCAACAGGCCTGTTTTACAGACGAAGTTGGAGCTGAAAAAAGGCTTTGGAAACGGATCTGTACAATTGCCGGTTACATTAGCCTCGGGTAAGTATAAGCTTCGGGCGTATACAGCATGGATGAAAAACTTTTCTGCAGACTATTTTTTCGAAAAAGTAATTACGATTGTTAACACACAACGAACAGCCGAAGCTGATGTTGTTGAAACAGAGAATAAATATGATCTCCAGCTTTTCCCCGAAGGCGGAAACCTTGTTGCTGATATTGAAAGCAAAGTGGCAGTTCGGTTTGTTGATAAAAATGGGATAGGTATAAATACTAAGGGGTATGTTGTGGGAAATTCAAATGACACAATACTTCAATTTAGTACAACCCGTTTTGGCATAGGTAATTTTATTCTGAAACCAATAGCTGGTATAACTTACAAGGCTGTTATAGAAACAAAGACAGGCATTGTTTCGCAAAGTCTCCCATCAGTTTATAGTAAGGGCTATAGTTTGCAGCTTGTTAATTCCGGAACCTCTTATCTTAAAGCGGTAGTAAGAACAAAAGGAATTGATTTTGATCAGAACATCGTTTATTTATTTGCTCATACACGGGGAAGTGTAAAATTGGCTAAAACAGGAAACATTCAAAATGGCAGATTTGAATTTTTAATTGAAAAAGATAAATTAGGCGAAGGAGTGGTTCATTTCACACTTCTTGATGCGTTCAGGAAACCACTTTGTGAAAGATTATATTTTTTGTATCCGAATGATGGGTCAGAAGTTAACATCAGTAGTGATTCCGTTGAATACGGTATTCGGGAAAAAGTAACCGTAAATATTGATGTTGTTAGTAAGCAGGATAAAAAAGCTGCCGCTAATACGAGTATGGCAGTATATCTGCTTGACTCGCTTCAAACTTTTGATGTAAGTAATATTGCGACTTACCTTTTACTAAGTTCTGATTTAGCCGGCACAATAGAGTCGCCTGAATATTATTTTAATCAAAAGGGTGCCGAGGTGGAAGAAACAATGGATAACCTTATGCTTACTCATGGGTGGCGTCGGTTTAACTGGGAGAATATCTCAACAAATGCCCAACCCGTTTTTAAATATTTGCCGGAATATAAGGGGCATATCCTCACAGGAACAGTGGGCAAGCTGGGAACAGCAATACCAGGTGCTAATCTTCCTGTTTATCTTTCATTTGCAGGTAAAAGAGCGCAGGTGAAAACCACTCTTAGCGACGCTGCCGGTAAGATCAAATTCAACATTGCTGATTTTCATAATAATGGAGAAATAATTGTTCAGACAAACTCTGCAAAAGACAGCCTCTTTAATGTGGCAATTGATAATCCATTTTCTTCTTCTTATTCCGAAAGGAATCTTCCGCCTTTTTCAATCAATTACTTATCACGCTATGCATTACAACGCCATCATGTAAGCGTTCAGGTGCAGAGTAATTATAACACGGAATGGATCAGTCAATTCAAAAGTCCTGCAGATACGGGTGTTTTTTATTTTAAACCCGATGTCAGCTATTTGCTGGATAACTATGTACGGTTTACAACAATGGAAGAGGTACTGATTGAGTATGTGCGTGAGGTAAAACTCAAAAAGGCAAACGGATCGTTCAGGGTTTCGGTATTTGATAATGGCCAGAAAATGTTTTTTGAAGAAGATCCTTTGCTGTTACTTGATGGTGTTCCTGTATTCAAGACAGATAAGATAATGGCTTACAGTCCGCTTAACATTGAAAAGCTGGAAGTGGTTAGCCGCAAGTATTACCGTGGAGAAATGACTTATAATGGAATCATTAACATGGTTACATATAAAGGAAATTTGAAAGACTACGAGCTGGATCCTAATGCTACCGTAATTGATTATGAGGGGCTTCAATTGCAAAGAGAGTTTTTTTCGCCGGTATATGAAATAAAGGATCAGTATGAAAGCAGAATTCCGGATTTTAGAAATGTGTTGTATTGGAACCCGGAAGTTGTGATAAACAGTAAGGAGAAAAAAAGCGTAAGTTTTTATACATCTGATTTGCCTGGCCGTTATGTAGTCGTGTTGCAGGGAATTTCTGAAAATGGCGATACTGTAAATAAGGTGCTGCATTTTCAGGTAAAATAATAATGGCATAAAGCATTTTCAGGTTTTGTGTAATAGTACCTAGCATTTTTCAATGCCGTTTATTTACTGGGGCTATATCCAAACATCTTTTTAAACGCATAAGAAAAACTGCTGAGGCTGTTGTAACCGATGTGATATGCTACGTCGGTTACATTCATTGCACTTTCGTTCAGCAATTGTTTTGCTTCCTGCATACGCAGGCGATGAATATCGGCGAACACCGTCGTTTGGAAAAAATGTTTGTATCCTTTCTTCAACTTGAATTCATTCAATCCAAAACGATAAGAAATCGCCTTTAAGCTTAATTCTTCAAGATAGCAGCCCGCAATATATTCCTTTACCGCATGCAGCTTTTCTTTATCAGTTGCCGACCAATCTTCTTTCGTGCTTCCTGCATGTAGTGCATTTACCTGTTCCATTTGCAGCACAAACAATTCAAGCAATTTACTTTCTGTAAATAAGTAACGTGTTATGCCATTAAATGGACATTGCCTTATTGATTGGATCAATTCTGCAATACGTTGCTGCCAGTAAAAAGCATGTTCTGCACCTAAGAAATTCGTTTTCTTTTGTAAGTGTTCACAAAAAGCAGCAAGAGCGCCAACAGGTTCCTGATCTGTCAAACTATGTAAATAATCTGTATGATAGGTAATAGTGCAGGCATGAAAAGCAGGTGAATGGATAATATGTGATCCTGCAAATGTGGTATTGTATTGAATGTTGTGTTGTTGTTTGCTGAAATGCAAAGGCTCACGCAGGTTATCAAATCTTGATTCTACATTTCCCTGTATCACAAATACTGATTCGGTTGATTCTTTCGGTTCAGCATCATACAAACAAAGCGGTCTGTCAGTTTCCAGATACAATTCGGTGAATAACATTCCGGGCGTGTTAATGGCATTCAGTTTGCCTGCTGCAAAACCTTTTTGCTGAAACTGTGCTGTAAAATGCTGGTAACGCTCACTGTTATACAAGAGTTGCTGTTCGGTTGCTCCAAAGTATTGGTCAAATTGAGCAAAATCAAGTTTATCCATTTATCGAAAGTTTTAATCCGTTTGTCTAAACAGGAAAGGCTGCTTGTTGATGCAGCTTTGTGTTTCAAAATAAACGTAAAATGAAAAACATCATCAACACTGCAGTACGTACTGAGGGAAATACTGCATCAACTGTGAAAAAAAGGAAATGGAAACAAAGGCTTTTACTTCTGTTCTACCCCATTGGCGTAGTGCGCATCTGGCGAAGTAAAAAAAGCCTATGGTTAAAACTCGCCTACAGCATTCTTGCATTGCCTGTATTTTTATTGATCTCGATCTACATTGGCGTTG
>JAACZX010000110.1 GCA_009996555.1 Chitinophagaceae bacterium
CACTGGCGAACATGTATGCGCTGCTGCGTTCATTGAAAACTCTCATTACAAACAATCTGGGAAAAAATAACATCAGGGGTGTGTTGTTGACAAAAGCAAACAAGGATACAAGTTTTACAATGGGCAATTATACGTTTAACTGCAAGCATGATTACACACTCAGCTGGACAGCCGGCAGTAAAACTGAAGACTGGCCTTACGCAAGTGCAATGATCATTCAAACTGGTGAAGATGAGTTTTATGTTGCAGGAACAGGAGTGGTTATTACATTTTCAAGCAGCAAAAACAAAAATCAGAATGTGGGTTTATTAAAAGTGGATGAAGGCGTGTTTGAAAATAACAGCTGGAGAGTGACCCGTCATCTGAATGGCGACCAAACACACCAGGGCCGGCATGTAAATATCCCTGCCAATCAAATTGCTGTACAAAAAGTAACACTCTATACTTACGATTAGTTGTTTCATTGCTTCAATCAAAAAACGAACATGAAAAAGATCATACTCCTTCTGCTCACTGCAATAACCTGCAATGCGATTGCAGTTGCACAGGTAAATATTATCGACAGCAGCAAGTATCCAAAGCTTACGGTGTTTACCGTGCAGCAGGATCAGTCGAATATGATGCAGCAGCTGGGCATTAAAAAATTACGCCCCGGCAAAAGTGGTAATGAGAAAGATCCCAATCATGCAAACTATGATGAAGCGTTGGCGAATCCATGTCCGCAATTACCTGATGTGCTTACAATAAAGAATGGTACAAAGATCACAACTGCAGATCAATGGTGGAAACAACGCAGGCCGGAGTTGGTTGAAGAATTTGAACGTGAAGTATATGGTCGCATTCCCAACAATGTTCCGAAAGTAACATGGACGGTGAAGATACTCGACAGAGAAGTGGTGAACCGTATTCCGGTGATTGCAAAAGAAATTATTGGTCATGTAGATAACAGTGCCTATCCGTTGATCAATGTAGATATAAAAATGGTGTTGGTTGTTCCTGCAAATGTGAAAGGACCTGTTCCTGTGCTCATCATGTTTGGCCGACCGGTATTACCTGCACCTGCACAACCATCGCCGGATGATCTGGAAAAGATCAATGCATCATTTATTGAAATGATGATCAGGAATGATCCTGCAATGAAAGAAATTTTTGAAAAGTATCCGGCGTATCAACCTATCACCCGCCTCCCCGCTCCTAACTTTTTTGCGCCACCAAAACCCGAGGAAGAATTAACGCCACAGGAAAGATTATTAGCAGCGGGTTGGGGTTATGTAACTATCGATCCTGCAACAATACAACCCGACAATGGTGCTGGTTTAACAAGAGGCATCATTGGTTTAACCAATATGGGGCAGCCACGCAAACCCGATCAATGGGGTGCATTGCGTGCATGGGGTTGGGGTGCAAGTCGTGCATTGGATTATCTGGAAACAGAACCAATGGTGAATGCAAAACAAGTTGGCATCGAAGGTGTATCCCGTTATGGCAAAGCAGCATTGGTAACAATGGCATTTGATCAACGCTTTGCAGTTGGATTGATTGGTTCGTCAGGTAAAGGTGGTGTTACGTTACATCGAAGAGTGTTTGGTGAAACAGTCGAAAATTTAACCGGTGGCGGCGGTTATCACTGGATGGCGGGCAACTATTTAAAATATGGTACAGAAGAATCTTCGTTCGGCAAAAAAACAGGTTGTGATCTTCCGGTTGACTCGCATGAATTGTTGGCGTTATGTGCACCACGTGCAGTGTTTGTAAGCTATGGTATTCCGGAAAAAGGCGATGCGAATTGGCTCGATCAGAAAGGAAGTTACCAGGCAACGATTGCTGCAGGAACTGTCTTCAAATTACTCGGCGCAAAAGATCTGGGTGTGAGCAATGATTATAGGAATGAAAAAATGCCACCGATGCTTACCGATATGCTGAATGGACATTTAGCATGGCGACAACATGATGGAGGCCACACCGACGCACCGAATTTTAAATTCTTTATTCCATGGGCAAACAGAATGCTTTCTTATACACGAACTGCCCAATAAAAAATCAGCAATGAAAAGTATTTTCATCTTTTGTAGTTTGATCGTAGCAGCTACCGGTTTTGCACAACCAAACAAGGATTTAAAACTCTGGTACAATACATCATCCGGCAACACATGGGAAAATGCATTGCCCATTGGTAATGGACGGTTGGGTGCAATGGTTTACGGCAATGTATCAACCGAAACCATTCAGTTGAATGAACATACCTTATGGAGTGGAAGCCCAAACAGAAATGATAATCCGCTTGCATTGGATTCATTGGCTGAAATGCGCAAACTCATCTTTGATGGCAAACAAAAAGAAGCAGAACATTTAGCCAACAGAGTCATCATCAGCAAAAAATCACATGGGCAGATGTTTTTGCCCGCCGGTGAATTGCAGCTTCGTTTTGACGGGCACGATAACTACAGCAATTATTACCGTGAACTGGATATTGAAAAAGCCATTGCAAAAACAACCTATACTGTTGATGGTATCAACTATACAAGAGAAGTGCTGGCTTCTTTTCCTGATCGTGTAATTGTGATGCATTTGACAGCCAGCAAGCCTAACAGTATTTCTTTCACAGCTTTTTATAAAACGATTCTTCCGAATGCACAGCGATCAGTTGTTGCCGGAAAGCAATTGACCATCGCCGGTACAAGTGTAGATCATGAAGGCGTAAAAGGAATGCTTCGCTATAAAAATATTTCAGAAATAAAAACAGCAGACGGCACCTCTTCTGCAACTGATACATCCATCATTATCAAAAATGCAACAGCAGTTACCATTTATATTTCCATTGCTACCAGTTTTAATAATTATAATGATGTAAGTGGAAATGAGCATGAACGTGCAGCAACTTATCTCAACAAAGCGGTTGTAAAATCTTTTCAGCAAATCAAGCCATTACATATTGCAGCCTATCAAAAACAGTTTAATCGTGTAAAGATCGATCTTGGTGTAAGTGATGCAGTAAAGCAACCAACCAATGAACGGTTGAAGAATTTTGCAAGCACCAACGATCCGCAGTTTGCGGCTTTGTATTACCAGTTTGGTCGTTACTTATTGATCTCTTCTTCGCAACCCGGCGGACAACCTGCAAATCTGCAGGGCATCTGGAATAATAAAGTCCGTCCACCATGGGACAGCAAGTACACCGTCAACATCAATACCGAGATGAATTACTGGCCGGCAGAAAAAACAAATTTGTCGGAGTTGCATGATCCGTTATTAAAAATGGTGAAAGAATTATCGGTAACAGGTGTGCAAACTGCAAAAGATATGTACGGCGCAAGAGGCTGGATGGCGCATCACAACACCGACATTTGGCGGGCAACTGGTGCAGTGGATGGTGCATTCTGGGGAGCATGGGCCAATGGCGGTGGTTGGTTAAGTCTTCATTTGTGGGAACATTATTTGTACAACGGCAATCAAACATTTTTAGCAACAGCTTATCCTGTTTTAAAAGGTGCTGCATTGTTTTATGTTGATTTTTTAATTGAGCATCCAACAAAAAAATGGTTGGTGATGAATCCGGATATGTCGCCGGAGAATGCACCCAAAGCACATCAGGGTTCTTCATTGGATGCAGGTACAACCATGACGAATCAGATTGTGTTTGATGTGTTCAGCTCAACCATTCGTGCTGCTGAAATTTTAAAGAAAGACAAAGCATTTGTTGATACGCTGAAAAAAATGCGAGCACGTTTGGCGCCGATGCATATTGGTCAGCACGGACAATTACAGGAATGGCTCGATGATATTGATGATCCCAACGATAAGCACCGGCACATTTCACATCTATATGGATTGTTTCCATCGAACCAGATCTCAGCTTACCGCACGCCGCAATTACATCATGCAGCAAAAATTACGCTGCTGCATCGTGGCGATATTTCAACAGGATGGAGCATGGGTTGGAAAGTAAACTGGTGGGCAAAAATGCTGGATGGCGATCATGCGTTTCAACTCATCAAAAATCAACTCACACCGGTTGGTACCAACGAAGGTGGCGGCGGCACTTACAATAACCTCTTTGATGCACATGCACCTTTCCAGATCGATGGAAATTTTGGTTGCACATCGGGCATTACAGAGATGCTGATGCAAAGTGATGATGGCGCCATTCACTTGCTTCCTGCATTACCAACTGTTTGGCAAAATGGAGGAAGTATTACCGGCTTGCGTGCAAGAGGTGGTTTTGAAATTGTAAGTATGGAATGGAAAAACGGAAAGCTTGTGAAAGCAGTGATGAAATCAACCTTAGGCGGCAATTTGAGAGTGCGGGTGCCCAATCAACTGAAAACAGCAAGTGGTACAGCATTTAAAAATGCTGTTGGCGAAAACAGCAATCCCTTTTATGCAACAGAAACCATCAAAGAACCGGTTGTTTCTGAAAAGGCAACCCTTGCTCCTGCTGTGTTAAGCAAAACATTTTTGTATGATATAGCGACAAAGCCCGGGCAAACTGTAACGATGGTAGCAGAATGAGTATTCAATCTAAAAATAGCATTATGAAGCCAGAATGTTTTCAGTTTTACTAACAACACGTAGTAAATACAAACGTGTTGTGTAATATTTTCCGCTGTGGTTTTTTGGAAGTTTAAGATTGGGGGGCTGTATAACTTGTAACGCTTAATATATCTCAACCAACCTGAACAAATTGCTTGACAACCACATGCAAAGCCATAACTATTGCCCGATTTTTTGGCAACAGGAATAACCTGTGAATCCGATCATCCACAACAATCGTTGCACAAGGCTTTGCGCCTTCTGTATTCATCAAGCCAGGTTCATAAAAAATGTTAACGAAAGCAATCAATAAATGACAACAACTTTCATTCGGCGGTTTGTTCTTGCAGCAGGAATTATTTTCTGTGGCTTGTATGCAACTGCACAACCACCACGTGGACCATTTGTAATTTCTCCGCAGGTACATGCAGATAAAAAAGTAACCTTTCGCTATCTCGCTCCTTCAGCAAAGGAAGTAAAGCTCGGCGGCGGTCAGTTTGGTGCTTCACAAGTTCCCATGACGAAAGATTCCATTGGCATCTGGAGTATAACAGTAGGCCCCATCAAGCCGGATATCTATCCCTACAGCTTTGTGGTAGATGGCGTAACGGTCATGGATCCTGCCAATGTGAATTTCTTCCCCAATGAACGTTTTAAAGCAAGTCTGGTTGATGTGCCGGGTGAAACGCCATTGGTTCATGCAATCAAAAATGTGCCGCATGGTACAGTTACTTACGAGTATTACCCTTCTGTTGATGGTTCAACAGGATCAGTAGTGGTGTACACGCCGCCGGGTTATGATCAATCGGCTGGCAAAACATATCCTGTCTTTTATCTCATCAGCGGAACTACTGATACTGAAGAAACATTTTTTAAAGTAGGCAAGACCAATTTCATTCTTGATAATTTGATTGCCGAAGGAAAAGCTGTTCCGATGATTATTGTAATGCCTTACGGTAACCCTATGGCACGCATAGCAGAACAGAAGAAGCAGTCAAAGCCGGGTGATATTGTTGGAAGAGATAGTGAAGATGCAGTTACACGTGCAAAGATGTTTGAAACGGATTTAGTCAACAATCTTATTCCTTATATCGAAAAAAATTACCGCACTATCAATAACAAGAACAGCAGAGCGATTGGTGGTTTTTCAAGAGGTGGCGGACAAACCTTACGAACAGTATTCAGTAATACCGACAAATTTTCATGGGTTTGTTGTTATAGTGCCTATTTATCTCCGCAGGAAATGGATAGCCGATATAAAAACCTAGTTGAGAATCCCGCAAAAACAAACAACGATTTTAAACTGCTTTGGGTAAGTGTGGGCAACGAAGATTTCTTATACCAATCAACAGTTGAGTTTATTGATTACCTGAAAGCAAAAAACATCAATCACAAAAGTTTGATTACTGGCGGTGGACATACATGGATGAATGTGAAAGAGTATGTAGCACAAACAGTCCCCTTACTTTTTAAATAGTATAAGATGAAATCATTTATCATAGCATTGGCAAGTTTATTCATCTGCAGCATTGTGTTTGCACAGCAACGCCCACCTGTTATAAGTTCACCCGATGTAAATGCTGATGGCAGCGTTACGTTCCGCTACTATTCAAGAACAGCACAAGCTGTAGTATTGAAAGGAGAATTTCTTTCGGCTCCGCTTCCGTTTGTAAAAGATACATCGGGCATCTGGTCGGTGACGGTGAAAGATATTAAGCCCGATATTTATCCCTACAGTTTTAACGTAGATAATGTTGAACTGGCCGATCCTAATAACACTTATGTTTTCGCCAATGAACGTTTCAAAAGAAGTATTCTTGATGTGCCGGGCAAAACGCCGTTGGTTCATTCATTGCAAAATGTACCACACGGAAAGATCAGTTATCGTTATTATAATTCTGCCACATTAGGAACTACACGCCAGCTGCTGGTGTACACACCACCGGGTTTCAATCCAAACAGTAAAACAAAGTATCCTGTTTTGTATTTGATTCATGGCGGATCTGATACCGAAGAAACATGGACAAAAGTTGGTAATGCCAACTTCATTGCAGATAACCTGATCGCACAAGGCAAAGCGGTGCCGATGATCATTGTGATGCCGTATGGTAATGTGCGTCCAAAACCAATGCCCGACTTTACAAAAGATGTCATCAACGATATCATTCCGTTTATTGAAGCAAACTATCCCGTGTATACAGATAGTAAAAACCGTGCAGTGGCCGGCTTCTCTGTTGGTGGAGGGCAAACGCTCAACATTGGTTTAACCAATACTGATAAGTTTGCGTACATCAGTTCCTATGCACCGTTTACACAAACAGAAGAGTTCCAGAAAAACTTTACCAACTATTCGCCCGATGCAAACAAGATCAATCAGCAGTTGAAACTATTCACTATCAGCGTTGGTACTGAAGATTTTTTATACGAAAGTGTAAAAAACAACATTGCCATGTTCGAAGAAAAAAAGATCAAACTGAAAAGTTACATAGTGCCGGGCGGACATACATGGATGAACTGCAAATTGTTTTTAGCCACCACACTCCAGGAAATTTTTCGATAAACTATAGCAAACACTTTTAACCACTTTAAAACAGGTAGTATGAAATTAAGATCAGTCGTTTTGTTGGCCGCTCTGTTTATAGCCGACAATACAGGTTTTGCACAAACAACCATCATCGAAGATTTTAAACCATCTCCATTTAATCAACCATTTCAGGCATACCCACAGGTAAACTCACAAGGTTATGCTAGGTTTAGAATTTATGCACCCAATGCCGACAGTGTAAGAGTTAGTCTTGGCCTTGGTGGACAAG
>JAACZX010000111.1 GCA_009996555.1 Chitinophagaceae bacterium
AGTTTCAGCAGATCGATCAAACAAACTGATTTCTTTCTTGTATAACAATTGCTTCAAAAGCAGTTGATAGCCGACGAAAGAAACTGCTGTTAAATGCACCTTAAAAAAGCCGGAAAAACGTCCGGAAATTTTTTTTGGAAAAAGTTTTCCCGAAGGGTTGTTTTTTTGTTTTTAAGGACATTTTTCATTCGTTGCGGTTCTGTTGCTGCAAACAGAAACCATATTACCTTTGGCAAAATTCTAAGTATGAAGTTTCCTTCTCCCGTTCCGGTACAATGGATTGCTGAGCTGATTGGTGCCGAAGTAACAGGAAATAAAAATGGTCTTGCTACCGGCATTAATGAAATACATAAAGTAGAAGAAGGCGACCTGGTGTTTGTTGATCATCCAAAGTATTACGATAAGTGCATACAGTCGGCAGCAAGTTTTATTATCATCAATAAAAAAACAGATGTGCCTGATGGCAAAGCATTGCTTGTGTGCGATGAGCCGTTTGAAGCGTATCTGAAAATTGTCCGGCACTTTCGACCGTTTACTCCTGCAACAAAACACATCAGCGATACTGCCGTGATTGGTGAAGACACTGTGATCATGCCCGGTGCGTTTATTGGTGCGCATGTAAGCATTGGTGCAAACTGCATTATTCATCCAAATGTTAGCATTGGCGATTATACGGTTATCGGTAACAATGTGATCATACAATCGGGAACCGTTATTGGCAGCGATGCATTTTATTACAATACCAAAAAGAACCGTGATGTGTGGTACAGGAAAATGGAAAGTTGCGGACGTGTGGTAATTGAAGATAATGTTGAGATTGGCGCAAGTTGTACAATTGACAGAGGAGTAACACATGATACAGTGATTGGCCGTGGTACCAAATTCGATAACCAGGTGCATATTGGTCATGACAGCGTTATTGGGAAAAACTGTTTGTTTGCAGCACAAGTGGGTGTAGCCGGTGCGGTTGAGATTAAAGATGGTGTGATCCTTTGGGGACAGGTAGGCGTAAGCAAAACACTCACCATTGGAGAAAATACTGTGGTACTTGCACAAACAGGTGTGCCATCTTCATTAGATGCAAACAAAGTTTACTTTGGTTACCCTGCAGAAGAAGCCGGTTACAAACGCAGAGAACTGGTTTGGGTAAAACGTATTCCTGAGTTATGGGAAAAAGTAAAAGGGTTGGAAGAGAAATAAGCTGATAGTTGCGAACGATGAACTGTCAGTCATTTATATGTTATTCTGTTTTGGCTAATTACGAAAGGCTGCAGGCTATCGGCTTTCTTCTATTCCTCCGGCCAATAATCATAAGGCAACTGATCGGCTAAATTCTTCCATGCCCAGTAACCGCTGTTGATCACTTCGTGCTGTTCATAAAAGAAACCGTTTTCGGTGATCACAAAACCATTGAGCAATTCAAGAGTTGAAAGTTGCTCCTTTGCACTCAAAGGATATTTGTTGGCAACCAGGTATTCTTTTTCCATTGGCTGCAGTGTGTACACAATGCGGTACTTGCCAAAAAGATTTACTTCTTTATCAACACTGTCAACCAAAACATACACAGCAGAATCATACGGCTGCTCAACAGTGTTGATCTTTAATTTACCTGTGGTACTGTCGTTATAAATATGTTCAATAACAAAACCATTTTCAGCCAATGTACTGTCGTAATAACAGCGCATAAAATGCAGGCGTGATCCTAAGTATGCTTTCTCCCTGTTCCTGAGCCAAACAGTTTTTTGTTCGGCTGTTGAATCCAGTTCAGTATAAAAAGCAACACCTGCATAGGAACTGAACTTGCTGTTATAATCATAAACAAATGAATCGAGCTGGTATTGGATACGGTAACCCAATGCATAGTTCATCACAATAACCGGCTCCTCTGCTTTTACTTTTAATACATTGCGTTTGCGGGAAAAATAGAACTTGAGCACATCGGGGTTTTCAATGTTACACTGTTTTGCAAAAGGTGTGCTGCCAATAAAATAATCGCTGAGTTGCTTGCCGTATTTTGTCCAGCCATCTTTTACTTCCGTACTGGCTTGTATCACCACTTCTTCCAGCTTCTTTTCTTTTTTCTTTAGTACAATCATGAGTTCGTTGCTGTTATCCTGCGATGAGCTGATGCGCACACTTTCATTTTCGTAACCGGTGTAAGTAATAACAAGGTTATGGCCGCCGGCCGGCAGTTCCATTTTAAACTCTCCTTCTTTGTTGGTAATGGTTCCTTTGGTTGTGTTTTGACAAAGTACCGACGCACCTTCAAGCGGAAGACGGGTACTGTCGTCAATCACTTTTCCTTTTATATAGAAATAAGATTGTGCGGAAGCTGTGCTGCAGAGAAGAAGAAGGATAAAGGGAAGGATTGTCTTCATACGTGATTTTTCATTGAATTTTAAAAATAAACAATTTTCAGGCCGTAAAGAAGTTTTGGAGAAGAAGGCCGGATGAGTTTCCCGCAACGTTCGCAGCGAAGCGGTGTTACAGCGTTGTGTTCTTAGCTCCTTTGCGTGAAAAAAAATCAACCAACTTCAATTACCGATTTGTGTGCAATAATGTGGTACAGCTTAATCGTGAGCGCCATGAATAACATTTTTGCATTGGCATTCCGTTCAATATGGTAAGCTGCATTATCAAGCTCCTTTGTAATGGCTTGTTGCTGGTTAATATCACAAAGCTTGTTAAGCCGCATTGCAAAATCTTTTTCGCCACCGGTAAGCGGTAAATGTTCTTCGCCCATAGTACGCAACCGAATGCTTTGTTCCAGCAAGTGTGTAAAATAACGCAGGAATTGTTTTTGCTTTTCTCTTCCCTGCCCGCTGATCACATCCACCCATTTTACCTGTGCAACAGGTCCGGTTTTTAAAATAGCATTCAGCCATTCACGCAACAACGATTGCCAGTCTTCTTCTGCATGCTGAATAAGTTGCAGCGCTTCCCTGTAATTGCCTTCGCTCACAGCAGCTATTTGTTTGGCCTGCGCTTCGCCCAGTTTACTTCTTTGGATCAATGCTTCTGCTACATCAGCTATTTCAATAGGAGGAATACGCACTGTTTGGCAACGGCTGAGGATGGTGGGCAATACCAGGCTTTCGTTTTCTGCCACCAGTATAAACAAGGTATTTGGCGGCGGCTCTTCAATCAGCTTCAGCAGTTTGTTGCCTTCGTTACCAAGATATTCAGGCATCCAGAGAACAAGTATTTTGTATTCGCTCTCAAAACTTTTGAGGTTCAGTTTGCGGATGATGTCGGCACATTCAGCTGCAGTAATATTTCCCTGCTTGTTTTCTGCACCAATAAACTGAAGCCAGTCATACACATTGCCGTAAGGATATTGCTGAATAAATTCACGCCACTCTGTTATATAATCGGTACTGATGGGTTTATCGCCACTCTTGCGTGGAATAACCGGGTAGCTGTAATGAATATCGGGGTGAATGTATTGCTCTGCTAATTCCGCACCATGACTTGCAGGAGCTGCCACAGGCTCATCGCCAAACAAACCGGCCGTTGTGGCAACTGGTTTGTTCTTTTCACTTTGTGCTACCACATACGAACTGAAAGCAAGCGCCAGGGGCAATCCGCCGCTTCCTTCTTTACCAATGAACAGCAAAGCATGGCTGAGACGGTTGTTATCAACCATTTCTTTCAGTTGCTGAATGACATGCTGCTGTCCAATGATGTGGGAGAATTGCATGTGGCGAAGATAGGATATGCAAAAAACAAAAAAGCAGAAGCGACAGCTTCTGCTTTTTTAAATATTCAGAATAGTTACTACAACTTACTTGTGATCTCTTCACTCAAAGGAGTCACCTTGCTTGGGAAATAAGCCACCAGTTCGCCCTTTTCATTCAGTAAAAATTTATTGAAGTTCCATTTTACTTCTGCATCCAGCACGCCGTTTTTTTCTTTGCTGGTGAGCCATTGGTAAAGCGGATGTATATCATCGCCTTTTACACTGATCTTGGCTGCCATTGGAAACGTAACATTATAAGTGCCTGTGCAGAATTCTTTGATCTCTGCATTGGTGCCGGGTTCCTGTCCGCCAAAATTGTTTGCAGGAAAACCGATCACCACTAATTTGTCTTTGTATTTTTTATACAGTTCTTCCAGTTCGGTGTATTGTTTGGTGTATCCGCATTTTGATGCTGTGTTAACGATCAGGATCTTTTTTCCTTTGAATACTGAAAGATCAATGGCTTTGCCATCAATACCATCTACTTTAAATTGGTAAACAGTAGGCAACGCCGGTTTGTTGGCGGTAGTAAACGCAAACGATATAAAGACGATGGCTGTTAAAAGAAGACGTATCATTTTTTCTATGTTTATAGTTGCAAATTATAAAAACAACGGAAAGCTGTTTTCTGTTCAAAGTTCAGCCGAAAACAATTGCAGGCGGCTTCCACTCATCCCAAATTTCCGTTATTGTTTTTCGTAACAGCCAAGATCGGGCAGTCCCACACGGGGTAAACCGTTAAAATCGGTCAGTAACGGAGTGGCAATGCCTTTATTAATGGCAGGCGACTCTGCTTTAAGCCTGAAATCGTAATAGCGGCTAACTACATTAATACTGTCAAACTGCGGATTGCTGTTTTTGATCACATTACTCAATGTGGCGTTGGCGGGATCTGTTTTTGCCCTGAACAAAACATTGTTGAAGCTTACGTTGGTTGCTGTTGCTCCTTCTTTTTGCACCACTATTTCATTGTCAACAAAACCTTCATCGCCCCAAATGATGCTGTTGGTGAAAACAGCATTTAACACAGCGGTGTAAATGGTATTGTTTTGTTTGATAAAGTTAGTAGCCAGCAACGCCGGATTTTTATGCTGCACAAATGAATTGGAAAAAGATGCAACAGTGCAATGGTTAAACTGGTAGTTGCCGCCGTAAATAAGTGCAATGTTGTTTCCGCAGTTGCTGATAAGGCAGTTGTTAGCTGTAACACTGCTGTTAACTGCCAGTATGCCCACATCGTAAATATTATCCAGTACGCAATTGTTGATTGTAAGCTTTGGGTTTGAATTGGAGGCGGCCTGTTCAACTACAAGTCCCTGAAAAGAGTTTTTGATATATGTGTAGGTGAGCCGGTTATTGATACTGCTGCCTCTGAAATAAATGCCGGGCCATGCACCGGGATAATCTTTATAAGGATCATCAAGCCGGTTGCTTTTGAAAACAACACTGTCTGTTTTTGTTCCGTTAACAATGAGCGTTCCGTCAACAACAAAAGGTGCATCTGCATTTAAATGAATCCTTACTCCATTTTGAATAGTGAGCACGGCTGTTGTATCAACGATCATTCCGCCAAGGATAACATACGGTTTATCGTTTGTCCAGGTAATATTTCCCTGGAGTTTTGTACTGCGGATGTAATGAGCATTTTGTCCCCACGCTTCTAACTGTTTATAACTTATGTTTCCATTCCACTCCAGCTTAATGCTGTCACGCATCACAAATGGTTGGTTAGCGGCTGTTGGGTTTACATTCACACGAACGAATACATACATACTGTCGTTTCCTGCAAGTTCAAGGTTATTGAACTGTGTGCCCTGGCTTCCATCTACATTCATTTTAAAAGCCGATGCTCCGCCACCCAGCAACTGTATATTGCTGATGTTGATCTTTTGCCTGTTGTCATTTTTGATGAGGAAATATTTGGTAATGGATCCTGCTGTTGTAAAAACGGTATCGAAGCGTAAGCTGTCGTTGCCAATTGTTAATCTTGCTTCTTTGCTGTTGGTAAAGCTTTCTTTTCTGCAGCCAAAAGTGATTACAAGGGACAGAATAAGCAGTATGGGTAAGTAGTTTCTCACGTGTGTAAAAATAAGCATCCAAAACGGAATGATGGTAGTATGCAGCTGTTAAACTTAGGTTACTGCCTAATCATCGCTTGAAAAGGCCAGCGCAGCAATGCTTAGTTTAAGTCCGGCTACCTGTTTAACAACAAGCCCGCATGCTTCCATGGTTGCACCGGTTGTTATTACATCATCAACAAGTAAAACATGTTTTCCTGAAATGATGGACGGTTCAGCAAGCGCAAAACTTTCGTCAACATTCTTTATCCGTTCGGCTCTTCCTTTTTTTGTTTGTGTATCGGTATACCGCTTGCGGGTAACAATAGTAGTGAGTACGGGCAACTGCATCACTTCCGAAATACCATTGCAAAGAATGGTTGATTGGTTATACCCACGCCTTTTTTCTTTTGCAGCAAAAAGTGGTAAGGGTACTAATGCATCCAGCGAATGAAAGCGGTTGCTTTTCTGTAATTGTTGTCCAAGCCAGATGCCCAGTTGATGTCCCACATCTGTATTGCCTTTGTATTTTAATTGATGCACGAGCCGCTGCAATACAGAACGCTTGCTAAAGTAATAACCGGCAGTTGCCTGTTCAATATCCAGGCGGCCATAAAACATTTTTTCAATTGGATTTGCAGGTAATGCTGCAAAATTTGTTTCCGGCAGGTTGCTGTAGCAATGGATGCAGATGGATTGATCGGTTTCAAGAAGATCGCTTCCGCAGCCAGCACAATTGTGCGGATAAAGCAAGCGTATGAAATCATCAAATAACTTTCGGGTGCTTATCATGATAGTAAGATAGAACACTGCCGGAAAATATGCAAGTGTGTTGCAGCCTGCGGTTTATTGAAAAAGGTACTGGTAAAGTTCTTCAACTTTACTCATTGTAATGATTTCAATATTGTGTTTTTGCTGCAATGTTTTTCCTGTTTCTTTCCGCTGACCAATGTTGTATTTGCTGATGATGATCTTTTCAAAGCCAAGTTTTTCAGCTTCCGCAATACGTTGGTCGATACGGTTCACTGCACGTATTTCACCACTAAGGCCCACTTCGCCTGCAAAACAAATATGCGGGTTCAGCGGCACATCTTCGTAACTCGAAAGCAAGGCGCACAACACTGCAAGATCAATAGAAGGATCTTCTACTTTTAAACCGCCGGCAATGTTTAAAAAAACATCTTTCATCCCAAAATGAAAGCCACCTCTTTTTTCTAATACAGCAAGTAACAATTGTAAACGTCTGAGATCAAAGCCGCTTACTGTACGTTGCGGTGTTCCATACACACTTTGTGTAACCAATGCCTGCACTTCAATTAATAATGGCCGCATTCCTTCCATAGTAGCTGCAATAGCAATACCACTCAGCTGATCTTCTTTTTGTGTGATGAGTATTTCGCTGGGATTGTTTACCGGTCGCATACCAGCTTCAGTCATTTCATAAATACCAAGTTCTGATGTTGATCCAAAGCGGTTT
>JAACZX010000512.1 GCA_009996555.1 Chitinophagaceae bacterium
TGAAAAAAATTAATTTTAAACGGGAAGATCAGTCCGATGGCTCAGTAAAATATTTGAAAGGGGCTTTTCGGGTACAGCTTGACAGGCCAGATGATTTCAACAACCTGAATTTTTGGTATAGGGAAGATAAAAGGCATGTAAATCAGCCTATTGCATTGCATCAGCTGCAGAATTACTACCTGAGTATGACCAAGGTACACCTTACAGCTGAAGTGATTTAAATCGATA
The DNA here is from genome assembly GCA_009996555.1 of Chitinophagaceae bacterium. GTDB lineage: Bacteria > Bacteroidota > Bacteroidia > Chitinophagales > Chitinophagaceae > Lacibacter. Next base: position 229 of record JAACZX010000512.1, read on the forward strand.
TTACTTGTAAATTTGGCCCCGGCCTGGCAATTTTTTTTTGAAAATGCCTGCCGGGGCTGATTTTTTTGTATTCTTTTCAGGAAATCCTCCTATCTTTGCGACCCCAAAAAGTATGGCGAAACAAGCACTAATTAAGCAAGACGGTAAGATTTTAGAAGCATTAAGTAATGCTATGTTTCGTGTGCAGCTTGAAAACGGGCATGAAATTCTGGCAACCATCTCCGGAAAAATGAGGATGCACTACATCCGCATCCTTCCTGGCGATAAGGTAGGAGTTGAAATGAGCCCGTATGATTTGAGCAGGGGACGTATTATTTTCCGATATAAGTAAGCATAAGCTTATTCATATAATTCATAACAATAGCTCGCAGCGAACAGCTTGCAGCACAAAGCTTAAGAAAATGAAAGTTAGAGCATCCATCAAAAAGCGTAGCGCCGACTGCAAAATTGTTCGCAGAAAAGGCAGGCTGTATGTAATTAACAAAAAGAATCCCCGCTTTAAGCAGCGCCAGGGATAATTTTTGCCAATTGTCAATTTGCAATTGCCAATTAAACAAACAATAATTAAAAAATAACCGATAAGTTATGGCTCGTATTGCCGGTGTAGATTTACCAAAAAACAAAAGAGGCGAAATAGGACTTACCTATATCTATGGTATTGGTCCCGCTACTGCCAAATATATTTTAGACAAGGCAGGTATTGATGTTAACAAGAAAGTTCATACATGGAATGATGATGAGCTGAATGCTATCCGTAACATCATTACAAATGAGTTTAAGGTAGAAGGTCAGCTGCGTAGTGAAGTGCAAATGAGCATCAAGCGTTTGCTTGATATTGCTTGCTACCGTGGCTTGCGTCACCGTAAAGGATTACCAGTTCGTGGTCAGCGTACGAAAACAAACAGCCGCACACGTAAGGGTAAACGTAAAACGGTTGCAGGTAAGAAGAAGGCAACTAAGAAGTAATAAAATCAGCCACGAGCTCAGAGCATTAAGCTTTGAGCTTGCGGCTTTTTTATATACACCAGTTCTTACAGGTTAACAGCAGATATCCCGGTGTAGATGGAGCGTTGATCTGGTCCCGTAAAAGCGGGATTATTTTTAAACAAATGATTACCTCAGGTTTTCAATTATGGCAAAAGCACAACAGGTGAGCGCTAAGGCAGCCGCCAAAAAAAGAGTTGTAAAGGTTGATGCACACGGTGATGCACACATCAGCGCAACATTCAACAACATCATTATCAGTTTAACAAACAAACAAGGACAGGTTATTTCCTGGAGCAGCGCCGGTAAAATGGGCTTTAAAGGTTCTAAGAAAAACACTCCTTATGCTGCACAGGTAGCATCTGCAGAAGCTGCAAAAGTTGCTTTTGATGCTGGTGTTAAGCGTGTTGACGTGTTTGTAAAAGGACCTGGTTCTGGTCGTGAAAGCGCTATCCGTGCTTTATCACAATCAGGTATTGAAGTAGCAATGATCAAAGACGTTACTCCTTTACCACACAACGGTTGTCGTCCTCCTAAAAAGAGAAGAGTTTAATATAAGTACGAGGTACGAAGTACAATGTACGTTTTTCGTACCTCGTACTTCGTATTTTGTACTTAAAAACATATTGAATCGCCAAGATTCATTCATTTAATAAAGGGTTCCTCATTAATTTTTAACGCTTTTACTGATGAGAGAGCCGGTACAAAAAAGCGTAAATGAATAAAAACTATGGCACGTTACACTGGTCCTAAGACCAAGATCTCCCGTATTTTCGGTGAGCCAATCCTCGGCAATGGTAAATGGTTGGGTAAAAACAGCAACCCTCCAGGCCAACATGGCGCACAACGTAAACGTAAAACTTTAGGTGAATACGCTTTACAGCTGCGTGAAAAACAAAAAGCCAAATACACTTACGGTGTATTAGAGAAGCAATTCCGTAGAACATTTGAAGAAGCTGCACGTTTGAAAGGTGTAACTGGTGAAAACCTGATCCGCCTTCTTGAAGCACGTTTGGATAACACTATCTATCGTTTAGGTATTGCTCCAAGCCGTCCTGCTGCACGCCAGCTCGTAAGCCACAAACACGTTACTGTAAACGGCATCGTGGTGAACGTTCCTTCTTTCCAACTCAAACCAGGCGACATTGTGAGCCTGAAAGATAAGAGCAAGGATAATACTTCTGTAACAAGCCAGATCAAAGGAAAGAACCCTAAGTTTAACTGGATTGATTACAACGAAGCTGAAATGAAGGGTACATTCATTGCTTTCCCAGAACGTGAAAGTGTTCCTGAAAACATCAAGGAACAACTGATTGTGGAATTGTACAGCAAGTAATAAGCCGTGAGCTGTTAGCCATAAGCCGATAGCTCAATACAGTTACAGAAAGTACAAGAGTGCGACGCAACATCAGCTCCACCAAGGCTTAACAGCCGATTACAAAAATGTAAAACAGAAACTTCAATATGGCTATTTTGAATTTCGTAAAACCCGACAAAATTGTTCTTCAGAAAGCAACTGATTTCGAAGCTCAATTTGAATTCCGTCCACTTGAGCCAGGTTATGGTGTTACCATTGGTAACGCTTTGCGCCGTGTGTTGCTCAATTCATTGGAAGGTTATGCTATTACCGGTATTAAAATCGAAGGTGCCGATCACGAATTTGCAACTGTAAAAGGTATCAGCGAAGACGTTGTAGAAATTATCCTTAATCTGAAACAGGTTCGTTTTAAGAAGAAGGTTGATCATGACGTTGCTCATGAGAAGATCACTTTGAGCCTGAAGAATAAAACAGAATTCACTGCAGCAAATATTGGTGAAGGAACACAGACGTTCGAAGTAATGAACCCTGAGTTACTCATCTGCACTATGGACCCAAGTGCAAAACTTGATATTGAAATCAATATTGCAAAAGGCCGTGGTTACGTTCCATCTGATGATAACAAACCGAAAGATGCACCATTTGGTTACATCGCAACGGATTCTATCTTCACTCCAATTAAGAACGTGAAGTATTCTATTGAGAATACACGTGTGGAACAACGCACTGACTTTGAAAAGCTGGTGATGGAAGTGGTTACAGATGGTACTATTCATCCTGAAGAAGCAGTAAAACAAGCAAGCCGCATTCTTATTCAACACCTGATGATCATTACGGATGAAAACATCACATTTGATAATAAGGAAGAGAAGAAAGAAGATGTAGTTGATGAGCAAATGCTGCAACTGCGTAAGGTATTGAAGACGCCTTTGGAAGATCTCGATCTTTCTGTACGTGCCTTCAACTGTTTGAAAGCTGCGAAGATCAATTCATTGAGTGAACTGGTACAGTACGAGCAGGAAGACCTGATGAAGTTCCGCAACTTCGGTCAAAAATCTTTGGCTGAAATTGAGCAGGTGTTAGGCGAAAGAGGCTTACACTTTGGTATGGATCTTCACAAAATGGGATTAGATAATATCGATTAAGCAGCCCCTCTAAATCTCCCCGGAGGGGAGACTTTAAGACGGCAGCAACATAAGTGTTTGCAAAAGACTATAATTCCTGACACGGTATAGTCTATTTATAACAAGGATTTGAACTTAGGATAATTTTCAAATTATTCAATTTTCAAATTATCAAATTAAAAACGTCATGCGTCACGGAGACAAAATCAAAAATTTGGGACGTACCGCTTCTCACAGAAAAGCGTTACTGACTAATCTCGCAATTGAACTCATTCAGCACAAACGTATTGTTACAACCTTAACAAAGGCAAAGTCTTTACGTACATGGATCGAGCCATTGATCACAAAAGCAAAAGATAACTCTACGCACAGCCGTCGTGTTGTGTTCAGTTACTTACAAAACAAAGAAGCTGTTGCTGAATTGTTTGGTGCAGTTGCTGAAAAAGTGGCAAGCCGCCCGGGTGGTTACACTCGCATTCTGAAGCTTGGTATTCGTACAGGTGATAATGCAGAAAAAGCAATGATTGAACTGGTTGATTTCAACGAAATCTACGGTAAAGGTAAAGGCGAAGCTGCTGCTCCTGCTAAGAAAACACGTCGTGCCGGTGGTGCGAAGAAAAAAGCTGAAGCAAGCACTGAAGCTGCTGCTCCTGCCGCTGAAACAACAGAAGAAAAATCAGCTGAGTAAATTAAATGTTGAAAATTTTCTGATACAGAGGCAGGCCATTTGGTTCTGCCTCTTTTATTTTGCACTTAATTATGACACAACCACATAAGCCCACAGGAACGCAAACAGCCATTCTGATGTTGGAAGATGGCAATGTATTTTATGGTAAAGCATTTGGTAAAACAGGTACTACTACCGGCGAAATTTGTTTTAACACCGGTATGACAGGTTACCAGGAAGTATTTACCGATCCCAGTTATACCGGCCAGATTGTTATTATGAACAATGTGCACACGGGTAACTATGGTACTTATGAAAAAGATGTTGAAAGCAACAGCGTAAAGATTAAGGGTTTGATTGGCCGTAACCTGGAAGATCGTTTCTCCCGTTATACAGCCGATAAATCGTTACAGCAATACCTCGAAGAGCAGAACATTGTTTCGATTGAAGATGTGGATACAAGAGCACTTGTAACACACGTACGTACAAAAGGTGCAATGAACTGCATTATCTCTTCTGAAATACTGGATGAAGCAAAGCTGAAAGAAGAATTGGCAAAAGTGCCTTCAATGGAAGGACTGGAATTAGCAAGTACCGTAAGTACAACGGAAGCATTTAACATGGGTGATGAAAGTTCACCTGTGCGAATTGCAGTGATGGACTTTGGTACAAAGCTCAACATCCTGCAGTGTATGGTTGATCGTGGCGCTTATCTGAAAGTGTTTCCTGCAAAAACAAAGATCGAAGAGCTGAAGGCGTTTAACCCTGCCGGTTACTTTATTTCAAATGGCCCTGGTGATCCTGCTAGTATGGATTATGCCATTGAAACTGTAAAGGCCATCATTAATGAAAAGAAACCAACTTTCGGTATCTGTCTTGGCCATCAATTGCTGGCATTGGCAAACGATATAACCACGTTTAAAATGCATCACGGTCATCGTGGATTAAACCACCCTGTGAAAAACCTGGTAACAGGATTGTGTGAGATCACTACGCAGAACCACGGTTTTGGTGTTGATCCGGAAGCTGTACGTAAAGCAAGTAACGTTGAAATTACACACGTGAATCTGAACGATGATTCAATTGAAGGAATTCGTTTGAAAGATCGTCCTGCATTTTCTGTGCAATATCACCCAGAGAGCACGCCTGGTCCGCACGACAGCCGTTACCTCTTCGATGATTTCATTAACATGATCAAAGCGAGTTTAAATTAATACGAAGCCCCGGTTTTACATCGGGGCTTTTTATTTTATATTTACTTCATGAAGAAGATCGCCATCATTAACGGACCAAATTTGAATTTGCTTGGTAAGCGTGAACCGGGTGTGTACGGTAATCAATCATTCGAAGAATACTTTGAAGAACTGAAAGTAAAATTTCCTGAAGTTGAATTTCATTATTTTCAAAGCAATGTGGAAGGTGAGCTGATCAACGAATTACAACGTGTAGGGTTTTCGTACGATGGTATTATAATGAATCCGGGTGGGTATACACATACATCAGTTGCTATTGGCGATGCGATAGCTGCTATTACAACACCCGTTGTTGAAGTACATATCTCCAATGTACATGCAAGAGAAGAGTTTCGTCATCTTTCACATGTGAGTGCAAAAGCAGCAGGCAGTATTATTGGTTTGGGGTTGAAGGGGTATGAATTGGGGGTTAGGTGGGTATTAGATAACTCTAAATAGATCACTGCTTCTTTTTATTGTTTAATTCTGACATTCGGATTGTTTCCTTTTTTTCCGGAACAACAAATGTGCTGCTGTCTTTCAATAAAGGTAATTCTGCGTGAAAATACTTGTTTAATACAAACCTGAATGTGTTAACGGGTGATGCCGATTTGTATAAACAGGAATAGTCGCCGTCAGGAAAATAAAATGCCGAATAATTATTAAAAGTGTATCCATTTATTCTGGCTTCCTTGGTTTTAAAACCATGATCTCCTGCAACGATAATGATTGTATTTTTTTTGTTATTGGTTTTAATATACATCACAAGGTCCCGGATAACTGCTGTTGCATACCGGAGTTGCTGATAATATCCTTCCAGGTCTTCCTGTTCAGTTCTTACAACAGTTTTTTCAGGTTTCTTTAGGTTGCCTGTACTGTCGAAAACATAAGGGTCGTGGGGCAGCATAAAATGGCCATATGTGAATGAGGGAGCTTTGATTTTGCTGCAAGATTTTTTTATGAGCGCTATTGTTGTATCAAATTGTTGTTTTTTATGAATGCATTTCTGAGTTAATAATTTTATTTGCTGCTTGTGAACAAAATCAATGTTGATCCTGTTGTAATTCCAGAATATGTCTTTGTAAAAACGACCTGGCAATGTTTTGAAATAATAGTGATGTTTTTTTAGATTATAGAAATAAGGATCACCAGGCCATTGTTTATTATCGAATGAAATAGGTTGAAAGCTGTTGATTGTATAGTTTTCCTGTTTTAAGATCCGGAATAAAGAATTGTCTATAAACGAAGATGAACCCCAGAAATACACTTTTAAATCATCCATAACAGGAGAAATCCACGGCGGCAGATAATCCATGTTTAATGTGGTGGAAAGTGAGTGAATGGTCCAATTGTAATTAGCTCTTGCGTCAGTTGCCAAATAAAAACCTTGACCGTTTAAAAATGTGTCGAGGTCTGAAATACTTTTACCTGTTGCACGTGCTACACTCTTTGATGATGCCATTGCGTCAAATACAAGAAAGTAGATGTCAGGCTTTGAAGAATCATTTAATTGTTTCGCTGGCTTGTATTCATTTGCTACATTAAAGCGGAAGTCAATAAGATTATGAACACTTTTATCTAATTGATAACGCCTGATACTATTTGGTATTTCACTTAAAATAAGAATAGAGAATAATAGGTTAAGAAATGAATAAAAACCTGGTGACGGTTGTTTTCTTTTTAGTAGAAAAAAGATACAAGCGAAAAAAACTAATAG
>JAACZX010000011.1 GCA_009996555.1 Chitinophagaceae bacterium
CCTCTTTCGGAAAATCGCCACCCACAACAGAAAGTTGTTTGATAGGATGGGCAAAATTGGAAGCGCTCCAGGCAATATAGGTGGCTGCACCGCCAATGATTTTATCGCTTTTACCAAAAGGAGTTTCAATTGCATCAAAGGCCATAGAGCCCACAACTACTAAAGACATAAGAGGGTTTGTTTTTAATTGTACCGCTTTTTTGCGGACGCCGACAAAGGTAATGGCTGAGGGCTGAATCACCCCAAAAACGCATAAAAAAAGCGCTTCGGCAGAAGCGCTTTACTGAATTGAAGTCTGTTTTATTTTTTATCGCTGCGAACCAGGTCAAAGAATTTGTTATCGCTCATGCTCAACCATATCTGGTCGATCTGGTTAATGTCAAATGCCTTGTCAAAACAAATGTACTGGATGTGGTTTTGGCCAGCACTCACTGTCCAGTTACAAGACAGATCACCGTCTTTTGCCTGGGTAGTGTAGTTGTAAAACATTTCATTGTTCTTGAGCTTGATGTAGATCTTGTAATCGCTCCATTTGAAAGGATCGGCTCCTTCCTGGTTAATAACCGCCATACGCATTTTGGTATAGCCGGTACCATCATCACGTGTGATGTATTCGTTTTTTGTAACGTAAACACCAATGAGGAAGTTGATGGATTTACTGGGGTTTGAAATGCTCTCGTAATAATAATAATCACTTTGAGCTTTTACAGTAGCGGGAGCCATTGCCAGGAATACTCCGCAAATCAGGGCGAGGAAGAAAAGTTTCTTTTTCATGTTAAGTGGTTTACAATCCAAAACTATCATTTCTTCCCATTCGTTCCTATACCCACATAACGGTATTTTACGCAAAACAAAGTACATTTGGTTCATGGGAAAACTGAAAGTGCCAAAGAATGGCAACCGCAAAGACCTCATTGTTAAAGCCGGCGCAGCCCTGTTCAGGGAAAAAGGTTTTGGCGCAGCCAGTATGCGAGACCTGGCCGAAAACCTGGGTATTGAAGCCGCCAGCTTGTACAATCACATCCGCTCAAAGAATGAAATTCTGGAGTCGGTATGTTTTAATGTAGCCAATCGTTTTAACCTCCATCTCGATGAAATTGAGAGTGGCAGCCTGCCGCCGATCAAAAAGATCGAAACACTGCTTCGCTTTCATATCCAGAGTATGGTTGAAAATTACGAAGAAGTAATGGTAAGTGACAGGGAATGGAAACACCTGGACGAACCTTACCGCTCTAACTTCCACACTCAACGCCGCAACTACCGGAAACGTTTTGCTGCTATTATTGAAGATGGAATTAAAAAGGGTGAGATCAAAAAAATTGATGCCCCGACAGCTGTTGTGATCCTGCTGCATTCTGTAACAGGTATTGAGAGCTGGCATCGTTCCACCGCCAAGATCAGTGGTGCTGAGCTGGAAGACAATATGGTGATGATCATGATCGACGGTTTACGCAAGTAAACAATCTGAACTTGCCTTATTCAGTACATTAACAGCCGGTTTTACCAATGAAATACCTTTTCTGTTTGCTTGTGCCTTTTAATTTTGTAAAAAAGGCACAACAGGCGCTTTTTTTCTTATAAAAACCGAAACCTGCTTAACCTTGCTGTAAGAATAACTTTTTTTGATTGCTGTATGTCTATTCATTTTCACCCGTTAACTGTAAAAGAAGTAAAGAAGGAAACGAATGATTGTGTTTCTGTTCTTTTTGCCATACCTGATGAATTGAAAGAAACGTTTCAATTTACCCCGGGACAAAGTCTTACCATGCGCACTACACTTAATGGCGAAGAAGTAAGACGCACTTATTCTATTTGCAGCAGCCCCTTGGAACAGCAGCTGAGAGTAGCCATTAAAAAAGTAGAAGGCGGTGCCTTCTCAATTTTTGCAAACGAGCAATTGCAGCAAAATGATGTGCTGGAAGTAATGCCGCCCATCGGTCGTTTTTACACAACTCTTGCTGCAACCAACAAAAAAAACTATGTGGGCTTTGCAGCAGGCAGCGGCATCACACCTCTTCTTTCCATCATCAAAACCACACTTGCCACAGAGCCGCAAAGCTCATTTACACTTGTGTATGGAAACAAAACCCGTGCTTCGATCATCTTTTTTGAAGAACTGGAAGGATTGAAGAATAAATACATGAACCGGTTTAACCTTATTCATATCCTCAGCCGGGAAAAAACGGATGCAGATCTGAACTTTGGTCGTATTACAAAAGATAAATGCAGCCAGCTGTTTCAAAAACTGCTGACTCTTGAAACAACCGATGAATTTTTTATTTGCGGTCCGGAAGAGATGATCTTTTCCGTTAAAGCATTTCTGGAAGAGAACGGAATAGCTGAAAAGAAAATTCATTTTGAGTTGTTTACTACACCCGGACAGAACAAAGCTACAGGGCACAAGGCACAAGGCACAAGCAAAGAAGGCCCACAAAGTAATATTACCGTTACATTAGATGGACGGAGTTTTGGTTTTTCAATTCCACTCAACAGCGATACAACCATACTGGATGCAGCCATGCAGCAAGGTGCTGATGTACCTTATGCCTGTAAAGGTGGCGTGTGCTGCACCTGCAAAGCCAAGCTTTTAGAGGGTGAAGTAAAGATGGATGTTCATTGGGGACTGGAACAGGAAGAAATTGAGCAAGGTTATATCCTGACCTGCCAAAGCCACCCGCTTACCGAAAAGGTAACGGTTGATTTTGATGTGAAGTAATCGCTCACATCTTGCATGAGATAAATCAGTACAGACAAACTTTAAACAAAGTTCACAAACAGACGTTAGTTATCGTTAAATTTGTGACCCAACCGGGATTGTTATGTCAGTACATGATTTAGAAAATTTATTTCAACAAAAGATCGATGAAGAGGTAAAGATTGAGCCGAAGGATTGGATGCCCGAGGCCTATCGCAAAACCAATATTCGTCAGATCAGTCAGCACGCTCACAGTGAAATTGTGGGGATGTTGCCCGAAGGCAACTGGATCAGCCGTGCACCATCGCTCAAACGCAAAGCTATTTTAATGGCCAAGGTGCAGGATGAAGCCGGTCATGGTTTATATCTCTACTGTGCTGCAGAAACATTGGGCATGAGCCGTGAAGAAATGATCAATGATCTGCACAGCGGCAAAGCCAAATACTCTTCCATTTTTAATTATCCGACACTTACATGGGCCGATATGGGTGCCATTGGCTGGTTGGTTGATGGTGCTGCCATTCTCAACCAGGTAATGTTGTGCCGCACCAGTTACGGACCTTATGCACGGGCTATGGTGCGAATTTGTAAAGAAGAAAGTTTTCATCAACGCCAGGGTTTTGAATCGTTGCTGGTTCTATCAAAAGGAACAGATGAGCAGAAAGCGATGTGCCAGGATGCCATCAACAGATGGTGGTGGCCCAGCCTCATGATGTTTGGACCGAAGGATAGCGAAAGCACCAACAGCGATCAAAGCATGAAATGGAAGATCAAACGTAAAACAAATGATGAACTGCGTCAGCAGTTTGTAGACATGTGTGTGGAGCAGGTGAAATTGTTAGGCATGACCTTGCCCGACCCTGCTTTGAAATGGAATGAAGCACGTGGTCATTATGACTTTGGTGAAATTGACTGGAATGAATTCTGGAATGTGGTGAAAGGAAACGGCCCCTGCAACAAACAACGTTTGGATGCACGCCGCAAAGCACATGAAGAAGGAAGATGGGTACGTGAAGCAGCAGCAGCACATGCGGAGAAAAGAAAGGCCTCCCTAAATCCCTCCAAAGGAGGGACTTTGGCAGCAGCTTGATTAATTTTAAAAGATTGAATGATGAACTTTCAAATAAGAAAATTTTATTACGGCGACATACCTGATAGTAATTCAGGCGGAGACCCCATTGATGCAGGCTCTGAAATCCCCCCTTTGGGGGGTGGGGGGGCATGGCCTTTATGGGAAGTTTTCATCCGCAGTAAGCAAGGACTCGATCATAAACATGTAGGCAGTTTAAAAGCTGCTGATGCGCAAATGGCAATTGAGAATGCACGTGATGTGTATACACGCCGCATGGAAGGTGTAAGCATCTGGGTAGTGGAGAGCAAATACATTCATGCCAGCAATCCAGATGAAGCAGAAAGTTTGTATGATCCTGCGAATGATAAAGTCTATCGTCATCCTACTTTTTATGATTTGCCTGATGAGGTGAAGCATATGTAGGCCCCCCTCTAACTCCCCCAAAGGGGGAGAACTTTAAACACTCCGAGAATGGAATCAATTTCAAAAAAATCAGACTCTAAAGTCCCTCCTTTGGAGGGATTTAGGGAGGCTTATACTTTACACTTAGCAGATACAACCCTCATTCTTTCGCAACGGAACAGCGAATGGTGCGGGCATGGACCAATATTGGAACAGGATATTGCCATCACCAATATTTCGTTAGACCTTTTAGGACAATCAAGAAATTTTTATCAATACGCAGCTGCATTAAAGAACGATGGTTCAACAGAAGATTCATTGGCTTACTTACGCACTGAACGTGAGTTTAAAAATTTATTGCTTGTTGAACTGGAGAACGGCGATTGGGGACAAACCATTTTACGGCAATATCTTTTCAGCCAATATCAACTGTTGCTGTTTCAACAACTGCAACAAGGCAGTGATGAACAATTAGCAGCCATTGCCACAAAAGCCATTAAAGAAATAACTTACCATGTTCGTTGGAGCAGCGAATGGGTGATCCGTTTAGGCGATGGGACAGATGAAAGTCATAATCGTATGTTGCATACCATTGATGAATTGTGGCGTTACACAGGCGAACTGTTTGAAGCTGCAGATTATGAAACAGCAATGGGGATTGATCTTGCAGCCATCAATCAAATATGGACAGAAAAAGTAACTGCCGTATTTGATGAAGCGAAACTACCTGTACCTCAAAATGTATTTGTACAGAAAGGTGGCAAGCACGGCATCCATACTGAACAGCTTGGTTATATTTTAACGGAACTGCAATACCTGCAACGCACATATCCGGGAGCGAAGTGGTAAAGCCCAACAGCCCCTCCCAACCTCCCCGGAGGGGAGGAATTTTCAGCAACATGAACAACGAGCAACCATATATCAATATATCTGCAGCAGAGCAAAAGATCTGGTCGATACTTTCAACAGTAGTTGATCCGGAAGTTCCTGTGTTAACGATACTTGATTTAGGAATTGTTAGAGAGCTAAAATTTGAGAGTGATATAAATCCCCCTTTAGGGGGTTGGGGGGTTTACATCACGCCCACTTACACCGGTTGCCCCGCAATGGACATGATTGCCATGAACATCCGTTTGGCATTAGCCGAACAGGGATATAAGCATGTAAAAGTTACTTCTGTTCTTTCTCCTGCATGGACGACTGATTGGATGACGGAAACAGGAAAAGAAAAACTGAAACAGTACGGCATCGCTCCTCCTAATCCCAAACAACAGGTTTGTAACGATCAGTTATTTGCACCCAATGAGGCAGTGCAATGTCCGCACTGCAATTCTTATCACACACATCGTATCAGTGAATTTGGTTCAACTGCCTGCAAAGCATTATACCAATGCGACGAATGCAAAGAGCCGTTTGATTATTTTAAATGCCATTGAGGATTTTAGATTTGCGATTGCAGATTTAAATTTCAACACATCAGGCAAATCTAAAATCGCCAATCTGAAATCTGCAATCATCAAAAGCTGTCTGCTTCCCTATAAGCTTTAATCAACGCCAGCTCACCTTCTTTACCGGGCAACGCATTGCCATGTTCCATCCCCATGATCCCTTTGAAGCCTTTCTTGTGAATATGTTTGAAGATGTTCTTGTAATTCATTTCACCGGTGCCCGGTTCTTTGCGGCCGGGGTTATCACCTATCTGGAAATAACCGGTTTCTTCCCACACACGATCAATCGATGCAATGATGTTGCCTTCGTTACGCTGCATATGATACATATCAAACAAAAACTTGCACGACGGACTGTTCACTGCTTTGCAGATCATATAAGTTTGATCGGTGCCACGTAAAAACAGATCGCTGTTATCGCTCAATGCTTCCAGCACCATTACCAATCCATGCGGTTCAAGAATAGCAGCACCTTTACGTAATGCAGTAATTACATTCGCTGTTTGCATTTCATGCGATAAACGACGATCGTAATTACCAGGCACTACCGTTAACCATTTTGCATTGCAACGCTTGGCTACTTCAATGGCTGTTCTGCAATCTTTCTCCATTTTATCAACCCACTCCTGCTTGCCGCTGGTGAGCGAAGTGATCCAATGCCAGTTATCGGAAGTGATCACAAACACACCCATACGCATGCCCAGCTTTGCAAGCAAGTCGCCAATCTTTTTTTGTTCTTCAGCAGAACGGCTCATCATGCCATTGTCTTCAATACTGCGGAAACCCTGGTCGTATGCCCAACGGATCTGATCGAGAAAACTATCACCGCCATTGTTTTTAAACATGCCTGCATGAAAAGCGTAATCCAATTGAAAAGGTTTCTCTGCCAATTGTTGTTTGTCCGATCCTGCCATTGCACTTGTACCTGTTACAGCAGCTGCTCCTGCCAATACCGATTGTTGAAGAAATTGTCTGCGTTGCATAAAATGTATTTGGGTTCTCAATTTAATGATCCTCTTCAACAATCAGGAAACGATTTTTCAATTGCGCAATCGGTTTCGCAGTAAAAAAACAGCCGCATTCACATTTCACTAACAAGTGATACGGTTAGTTTCAGTAATTTCCCTTTTCACTATTATGAACAGGAAAAATCTTCTTTCGCTTTTTTGCTTGCTGAGTGTTGTTGGAGCAAATGCTCAATCGACCGATACTTCGTTCCGAACTTATCAGCTGGCTATTCCGTCAAGTAACCTGCAAAGTACAATGGTCGCCATTCCCGCAGGCACATTTAAAATGGGCAGTGCTGATGCCGATAAACAAAAAGAAACAGATGAAACACCACAGCGTGAAGTAAGTATCGGTGCTTTCTGGATGGGTGCTTATGAAGTAACGTACGATGAGTTCAATGCATTTTTTCTGGATGAATCCATCAGCCAAAATACAGCAGTTGATGCAGTAACAAGACCCAGCTCTCCTTATATTGATATGACTTTGGGCATGGGAAAAACTGGCGGTTTTCCTGCAAACAGTATGCAGCAATATGGTGCACTCATGTATTGCAAGTGGCTGTATAAAAAAACAGGCGTGTTCTTTCGTTTGCCAACAGAAGCTGAATGGGAATATGCGGCTCGTGCAGGTGCAACAACGGTTTATCCTTTTGGTAATGATGCAAAAGAGTTAGGTAACTATGCATGGTTTAAAACAAACAGTGAGAACCGTTATCATAAAGTGGGTGAGAAAAAACCAAATGCCTGGGGTTTGTACGATATGCTGGGCAACGTAGGCGAATGGGTACTCGATCAATACAGCGAAACGTATTTCACGACTATTGGCGATAAAGCAAACAATCCTTTGATCGAGCCAACGAACCGTTATCCAAGAACAGTGAAAGGCGGAACTTACCAGGATGAAGCAAAAGAATTGCGCAGTGCCAACAGAACAAAATCGGATCCTGTTTGGAATCGTCGTGATCCGCAAATACCAAAAAGCAAATGGTGGAATGCAGATGCACCGTTCATTGGTTTCCGTATTGTTCGTCCGTTGAAGCAACCGAGTGCGGAAGAAGCAGAAGCGTTCTTTCAAAAATATTTAGGCGAAGATTAAGTACGAGGTACGAGGTACGTATGCTTCGTCAGACGCTCTCGTCGGACGGATAAAATCAGTAAGTAAGGAATTTGGAATTGGGATTTAGGAATTGAAAAACCTTTGTGCCTAAGTGGCAAAACAAACAAAACAATAAACTGTAAATATCTAAACCTTCAACATGAACAACGATAACAATTCACGCAGGGAGTTTGTAAAAACTTCTTCGCTGCTTGCCGGCGGTCTTATCATGAGTCCGTTACTGTCAAAAGCCAATTTCTTTTCAGGTGCCGATGAAACCATTAAAGTAGCGCTTGTTGGTTGCGGTGGTCGTGGTACTGGCGCTGCCATGCAGGCATTACTTGCCAAACAAAATGTAAAGCTGGTTGCAATGGCTGATGCTTTTCGTGACCGCATCGACAACTGTTATAAAACATTAACGAGAGATGATGGCTCAGGTTCTTCTGTAAAAGCAAAAGTGGATGTTCCGGACGAAAGAAAATTTGCTGGCTTCGATGCTTATGCAAAAGCCATCGCATTGGCAGATGTGGTGATCTTAACCACACCTCCCGGTTTCCGTCCTATTCATTTTGAAGAAGCGGTGAACAAAGGCAAACACGTGTTCATGGAAAAACCTGTTGCAACTGATCCGGTTGGTATCCGCAGAGTATTGGATGCTGCTGAAAAAGCAAAACAGCAAAAGCTGAACGTGGTCGTTGGTCTTCAGCGCCGTTACCAGAATTCGTATCGTGAGTTATTCAAACGTAAAAATTTAATTGGCGATATCACATCTGCTCAAGCCTGGTGGAACAACGATGGTGTGTGGGTGAACAAACGCAAATACGGACAAACAGAAATGGAATACCAAATGCGGAACTGGTATTATTTCAACTGGCTTTGCGGCGATCATATCGTAGAACAGCACATTCACAATATTGATGTGGTGAACTGGTTTAAAGATGCCTATCCAGTGAAAGCACAAGGAATGGGTGGAAGACAGGTGCGTAAAGGAAAAGATCACGGTGAAATTTTCGATCATCACTTTGTTGAGTTCACGTATGCCGATGGTTCAGTATTGAACAGCCAGTGCCGTCATATTCCCGGAACCATGAGTCGTGTTGATGAATTGATCGTTGGCACCAAGGGAAGTATTAAAGGTGACGCTGCCACAATCTTAGATGCAAAAGGAAAATCGGTTTACCAATTTGATAAGAAAGGTGAAAACAATCCTTACCAAAATGAACATGATGAACTTTTTGCAGCTATTGCCAAAGGCGAATATAAATTTGCTGATGCAGAAATTGGTGCAAAGAGTACAATGACTGCTATCATGGGTCGTATGGCAACATACTCTGGTCAGATATTGGAATGGGATAAAGTGCTCGCCTCAAATCTTGATCTGCAACCAAAGAAATACGATTGGGATGCGGCACCACCTATTCTGCCAAACGATGATGGATATTACCCGATTGCAGTGCCAGGTGTTACGAAATATGTTTAATCATTTCTAATTGCATATACAAAGGCCATCGCATTGATGGTCTTTTTTGTTTAGGTGCATTCAGGTATGTCCTATTTATCAAAGCTTGACAAAACTTATCGGTTTGCTGGAAATATGGCATACCTGGTCAACTCTTGTTTTACATTTACTAACTTGTTGCTTGTTTTAAGGATATAGCTTATGGATATTACCATCTATTTAGAAGAGGCCGCACAGGTATCAATCGCCTTCATCATTGGTGCAGTTATTGGGCTTGAACGTGAGTTCAGAAGTAAACCTGCGGGTTTTCGAACCATGATCTTTATTTGTGTGGGCTCCTGTTTGTATACTATTCTTTCCAAAGAAAGTAACACGGTGAGTCCCGATCGTATTGCCAGTAACATTGTAACCGGCATTGGTTTTATTGGTGCAGGTGTCATTTTTAAAGAAGGTATTTCAGTGAATGGCTTAACGACAGCAGCATTGATCTGGATCACTGCTGCATTGGGTATGGCCATCGGTTTTCATAATTATCCGCTGGCATTTGTTGTAAGCAGTATGGTGGTGGTTGCTTTGTTTGTTTTAGAACCTGTGCAACGCTTCATTAACCGTTTACATAAAGTAAAAGATTACAAAGTAAGAACCGCCGACACCAGCGATGTGTTTAAAACAGAACTTGAACAATTTTTTACGACACACGACATCAGCTTCCGTTGTATGAAAATGAACAAGGAAAATAATGATGCAGTATACCTTTACCGCATTGGCGCACCCAAACATGATTATGATATTGTAAATGATTTTTTACTGAAGCACCAAAGTGTCAGCAGCTTTGATGTATAGTTTTTTCACTCACACTTTAACTGTTGTTATGTCATCCATTCTTTTTGAAATAAAAAATTCGGTTGCCTTTATTACACTTAACCGACCCGATAAATTCAACTCTTTCAACCGTGAAATGGCTTTGCTGTTGCAAAATAAACTCGATGAATGTGCATCGCTGCACGAAGTGCGTTGTGTGTACATGACCGGTGCAGGCAAAGCATTCTGTGCCGGGCAGGATATTGGCGAACTGGTTGGCGAACACAAAGTAGAACTGGCTCAGATCTTATCTGAACATTACAATCCCATTGTTAAACGTATCCGTAATTTACCCAAGCCTGTTATTGCAGCTGTAAATGGTGTTGCAGCAGGAGCCGGCGCCAATATTGCGTTGTGTTGCGATATTGTTGTTGCTGCTGAATCTGCATCGTTCATCCAGGCATTTTCAAAAATTGGTTTGATACCAGACAGTGGCGGCACCTTCACCTTACCACGTTTGATCGGCTGGCAAAAAGCAAGTGCATTAATGATGACGGGCGATAAAGTTTCTGCAGCAGATGCAGAAAAAATGGGTATGATCTATAAAGTAATGCCTGATATTCTTTTTGAAGAAGAAAGTAAAAAAATGGCACAAACATTGGCAGCTATGCCCACCAAAGGTTTGGCCTACACGAAACATGTACTCAATTATTCGTTCAATAATTCCTGGGAAGAACAATTGCTGGCAGAAGATCAGTTTCAACAAAAAGCTGCTGCAACGGAAGATTACCAGGAAGGCATTACAGCTTTTTTAGAAAAACGTTCACCAAGGTTCAATGGTAAATAAAAAAGCCCGCCACAAAATTGCAACGGGCCTGTCATCAGGGGTAAGCAAGTAGTTCTAGTTTAGTTTAATAAAGCGGAAGCTTTGTACATTATTCATCTCATCTTTCAATTGCAAAATATAAGTACCAGGTGAAAGCCTGTTCAGATCAAGGGTTAACTGCTGCTCTCCTTTTGTAAACCGTTGGTTGCTTGTATGAACAACCGCCCCTGCTGCATTCAATACATTTACTTCAACAGAAGATGATTGATGAAGAGTAAAGCTGATCGTTGTTTTATCTTTCACCGGATTGGGGTAAAGTGTTGCTGCAGTAAAAGCAGCCATGTTTACTTTTACAATTTTTGAATATGCTGATTTACCATCAAGATCGGCTTGTTTGATCCTGTAGTAATAAGAATTGCTGTTGATACCATGGTGAACAAAATTGTAGGCTGTGCTGCTGCTACTGTTACCGGTTGCACTCACTCTTCCCACTTCGGTAAAATCAACAGCATTCAACGATGCTTCTACTGTATAATGAGAACAGTTTACTTCTGATGTTGCCGACCAGCTTACAATATTATCATCCCCTTTATTTTTTGCTGTAAGCTCCAGTTCACCTGCCGGTAAAATAGCCATGAGCATAGAAACAGCAAAGGGAGAAAAACTGGTGAAGCCTGCACGTGAAACTGAATATGGGTTTGTGCCCGACGCAATAATATTCATCAAACCATAATCCCAGGATGAGGGAGAGAAATGTGCAAGCCTGCTGAATATCCGGTTAAAGCCAGTCAATTCAAGCGAGCCGGGCCATTGCACCGTAAGCGTAGCATTTGAACCCCCATTCACGGCTTCAGAAACCATCCAGGTTGCATTCACAGCATTTGAATTCATCGCACTGCCACTGGTGCCGTTTGCATAAACAGCCGGCAGCATGCGCACATTAAACACATCTGTTGTTGACAACAAAGAAAGCGAAACGGTAACAGGCGTATAAGCACCTGATAAACCAACAGGAAATAATTTTGAACTATTACCAGCCACTTGCTGTTTCAAAACACCTGTACCCGTAGCCATCACATATTTGTCAGTACCAGCACCTGTTATCGAACCACTGCTGGCAATCGTAAGATCATAATTATTGATCGACAATTTGCCTGCAGACAAACTCAATGTATTGTTTATAGTAAGTGCTGAAGAAAGTGTGGCTACCCCCGAAGCTTTATTGATGGTAAGTTTATACAACGGCGAATTACTTGTTGTTGAAAGATATTGCGTAACAATGCCATCCATTATCAGTTCACCTGTACCAACCGGCGTAGCAGACTGATTGTTGGTAAAATTCTGCTTCATGTACATCTTCCCGTTATTTGTCAGCGATGCCGATGAGGCATTGGTAAAGTTGCCGTTTGCAGAAAAAATATCTGTGCTGCTGCCAATATATAATGTACCGTTGTTGGTAACATCAACCTGGGCCTTGGTAACCAATGCATAGAAAAACAGAAAAAAGCAGATTGTTTTCTTCATAAGATTTAAACGATTGATCACTGCTTATTTAATGGTAAGGTTCATGGTTTCAACAGTCATGCTGCTGCCATCCGATGTATTCGCTGCCCATATTTCAATATAATCATTGGTTGAAAGTTGCACCGTACAGGTAATAGTAAGCGAGCCTTTGTCGACGCCAGTTGATAAACGCATTGCCTGCTCCGATTCCGGAAGCTTTACACCATTTTTATAAATATAAAAAGAGAAATACTTGTTAGCCGATTGCGAAGTAACACTTACAGATGCAGTAACAGAAAACCGTCGGGTTTTTATACCATCATACACTAAACGGTTATTGGCTGATGAACTAACCCTGAACAAGCCAACAGCAGTTGTGCTACCCAATACTTTTGTGGGTGTGTTCACTGCCGAAAAAGTAGTTGGAACGGCAGATGTAAGATAAACATTCCCCGTAGCCACATCATCCTTCTCGGTTGTAATACCCGGGCATTCCACTTCCCATTTGCCGGAAAAGCTTCCGCTTACTCTTGTGCCCGAGCCAATCATGGCCGTATTCCTGAACGTTGCAGCATCCGTAATATTTACTATGCCCGATACTTCAACGCTTATTGTGGAATTGGCACTAGAGCCATGCATAAACCCACCAAGTTTCTCGATCATAGAAAAAGTGCCCACAAATTTTTCGAACGTATTTGAGTTTGAGGAAAACCATGCCGTATTATCTAAAAGAAGGTGGTCAACATCCTGGTAAGTAATACCATTTGTGTTACCGGAATAATTAATAACACTGAAGAATACAATATAGCCTCCTTTCACAACCCCTACATCTTTGCAATTGGCAATTACATTGTCACGCATGATCAGGTTTTCTGTTGCAGCAAGATCAAGGTTAAAAAGTTTTGAACCGGTAGTTATAGCAGCGAGGGTGAGTGTTTTAATGGTGCCGCCTTTTGTTCCGGTAAAAAGTTCACCGCTGCCGGGTGTGTAAATCAGCTTATCATTATTTGCATCCTTGCCAATCAGGTAACAGCCATTCAGGTTGATTTTGCTTGCTATTGAAATGGTTCCGTTTATTTCATACGTAGTACCTGCTGCCAATGTAATAATACCGGATACAGGTGCAGGCAGATCAGAAAGCGATTGCACCAGCACAAAATTGTTTCTTCCTTTTACAATGCCTGAATTTGTAACAGACCAGTTAGCACCATCGCTTACAACTGTAATAACAGATCTTGAAGTGCTTAACAACTGCGTGGTACTGCCATCAATGGTTTGGGATGAAGTTGTTGTAATTGTAAGCACAGGTAACGGTATTGTTGTACTTGCATTTTTTATGGTGTACACACGGCCGGCACATGCAGCAGCATCAGGTAACGTAACAGTTGCTGCCGATGAACCTGTAAACAACAGGTTATTATCGGTTGATGCAGCTGTGGTGGATGAAGTAAATGACCGGTAATTTAATGCCAGCGATCCTCTTACATCAAGTGTAGATGTAGGAGATGTGGTGCCGATACCTACCTGTGCCTGTGTAGCAAGCACATGTATGCACAGAAAAAAAACAAATAGCTTCTTCATTGGATACTGATTGGGATTATGATTAAAAGAATACCTGATTCTTTAAGAGGTAAAAGTAATTGGCCTAATCAGTTTCACTTATAGTACAAGCATCTATTCATGTCCTTTAGATGCACTACATGTTATCACGAATTACTTAGCAACTGTTAACTGTTTTTACTTAATTTTCTTTGCAGAGATTTGTGAAGTACATTGAAAAACAACGGAATTTGCTGAATTTCGTTTGTCGTTCTATCCATCACTTTTTATTATACATTCCTTTATGCAAGACCTGGCTCAACAGTTTCTCATCAGAAAAGATATTACCTATCTCAACTTTGGCTCATTCGGCGCCTGTGTAAAACCCGTTTTTGAACGTTACCAGCAATACCAGCTGGAACTGGAGCAGGAAGCGGTACAATTTATTACTGTTACCGGACCTAAATATCTTGAACAATCAAGAAAAGCCCTGGGTACTTATATTAACTGTCATCAAGACGATGTTGTATTTGTAACCAACCCTTCTTATGCAGTAAATATTATTGCCAAGAGTTTAAAACTCCAGGCTGGCGATGAAATCCTCACCACTAACCTTGAGTATGGGGCCTGCGACCGTACCTGGAAATACTATTGTGAAAGATCAGGAGCAGTGTACAAACAACAACCTATTCATTTACCACTAACAAGTAAAGAAGAGTTTGTTGAACAGTTTTTTAAAGGGCTTACAGCAAAAACAAAAATGGTTTTCCTCAGCCATCTTACCAGCAGTACCGGTTTACGTTTACCGGTTGAAGAAATTTGTGCAAAAGCAAAAGAACATGGCTTGCTCACTTTTATAGATGGTGCACATGCACCGGGCCACGTGGAAGTTGATCTTCAAAAACTGCAGGCCGATATTTATACCGGTGCCTGTCATAAATGGATGATGACAGCAAAAGGAAGCTCTTTCCTGTATGTAAAAAAGGAATTGCAACCACTGTTCGATCCGTTGATTGTAAGCTGGGGTTACAATGCGTTGTTTCCCTCGCACTCACAATTTCTCGATTACCACCAGATGCAGGGCACCCGTGATTTTTCTGCTTTCTTAACTATTCCTGATGCTATTGCGTTTATGGAAAAATATGATTGGGTAAACGTGGCAGCACATTACCGGAAAATGACGCAGGATAATGCAACAA
>JAACZX010000112.1 GCA_009996555.1 Chitinophagaceae bacterium
CAGGCTGTGTTGTAGTTGCTGCGGGAGTAGTGTTGGCTGTTGTTTGCCTGCGTTCAACATAACGTACTGTTGTTGCTTCTTTCATTTTCTTCAATTCCTGTTGTTCTTTCCATTCCTGGAAAGCAGCAAATTCAGCGGAATCAACAGCAGATAATACGCTTGCATTTTCTGTTGCAACTGTTTTTGATTTACATGATACAGCAATTACAGCTGTAATCATAACTGCCGATGTAATTGTAAATATCTTTTTCATAACGTTTGCTTTTCAGGTTTAAAAATATTGTTTCGTTCTGATTTTCAGGATGTTTAAGGCAAACTCTTTTAACAAATAAACGCATCATACTAATGCGCTTGTTATTCTTTTAAATAAAAAGCGGGGAGCTGTTTATGATTTATGAACCAACAAATCAGAGATGGAAGGACGCTGATAATGTACAGCCTTTTCCGGGGGCAGATTCAAGTTTCATGTGGCCATTATAGATCAGTAAACGGCTTTGAATATTTCTGAACCCTAAGCCGTTTTTTAATTTACTGTTGTCAAAGCCACGCCCGTCATCATGTAACTCAATATGCACAGTGTCATTTACAGAGTATATGTTTATGTTCACATGTGTTGCCTCAGCATACTTGATAATATTGTTCAGTTGCTCCTGCACCACACGATAGATCATTAATTTCTGCTCATCATTGAGCTTTGCATCATCAAGTTCGGATGTAGTAAAATTGAAGCTGATCTTTTTAATACGGCTGATGTTTGAAAACAGGCGTTCGATCGATTGCTCTAAAGTCATCAACGAAAACGCAGGCGGTTTCATGGTGGCAGACAGTAAGCGGATCTCTTGCTGTACTTCATTCACCATTTTTCTTGCTTCGCCGATCATTAAAATATTGTTATCAAGTTTCACTTTTGTGTTACCAAGGTATAAATTGATCACTGTTAATATCTGTGAGATGTTGTCGTGCAGCTCCTGTGCCCACCTGTTACGTTCATTTTCCTCTGCTTTAATGATTGTGCTGGCAAGCCGTTGTTTATGTTTTAATTGCTGATTGTAATATTCTGCCTGCAGATTGCGTAGCTGCGATACATCCTGTATTTCACCAATGAGGCGATGGATCTTTCCCGCTTCATTCCTGATGAGGAAAACGCTGCTGATAACAGTATAATATTTATTGTCAGTTCCAAGTACTTTGTATTCGGTGGTCCACACATCCTGCAAGGAAAGGATAGCGGCATCATATTCACTTCTTACCCTTACACGTTCGTCTTTATGAATGCGCTCAAGAAACTGCGAAAGAAAATCAGAAACATTATCAGACAGGCTGGGGAAGAAGAACCGCATTTTGTTATTGATCTGAGCTGTTTTTGTTTCAATGTTGTAGTCGATCATGCCGCCCCTGCTGGCAATATTCAATGCATCTATTTTTTGTTCAAGGGAACATTTTTGTTTATCCACTTTGCGTATGCGGAGGAGAAGATAGTGACTCACAAAAAAAAGTAAAATACCCGATACTAAAACAAATGCTAAACCTTTTTTATTCTGAAGCTGTGCCAGTAATTGGTTGTTGTTGTTGGCAATTTGAGCTACAATCGTATCGCTCCATACAACCCAGATAATACTGAGGAGTAAATATGCTGCAGTTAAAATAATGGCCGGCGAACAGCGTGATAGTTCATGTTGGAGTTTAAAGAGGTTGTTACGGATATACATGGCTGTGATTTCTATTGCAACAGCAAAAGTAGTTTGGCATAAAAGGGTTGTTGATGAGAAATGTTTGACCTGTTCCTGATAACGGTCATGAAATTTGCAGCGAATTACCGTATAAAAAAAGACGCATCCAGCCAGGGATGCGTCTTTTTTTATTGTTGATACAAAAAATTAATCTAAGCCACCTCTGCGTGTGGGTTTTGTTTGTGCAGGCCATTTGCCCGGTTCGCCTGTACGTTGGTTAACAGGTAACACAATGCGTTCACGTGAAGTTTTGTTTTCATCTTCACAAGCCATGTAAATAAGAATAGCAGTGAGAATAGCATTGTTCTGTACATCGTCAAATACGATCTTGTCATACGTATCACGGTTTGTATGCCATGTATAGTTACCGTATGACCAGCCTAATGAACTCAATGAAAATGCAGGAACACCTGCTGCAACAAATGATGCATAGTCTGATCCGCCACCACCGGGTGCGCCGGGAAAGCGTGTTTCCAATTCCTGTTTGTATTTGTTTGGCACACGGCTCAACCAACGGCCAATGTAATCATACGCATGCAGGAAACCCTGGCCGGAAATATTTACCACACGTCCGGTTCCATTATCCTGGTTGAATAATGCCTGTATGTTTGGAACGATCTCCGGATGATCTTCTACAAATGCACGTGAACCATTCAATCCCTGCTCTTCACTTCCCCAATGACCAACAAGAATAGTGCGTTTGGGATTTGGATAAACCAGTTTCAGAATGCGCATTGCTTCCATCATTACCAAAGTGCCGGTACCATTATCTGTAGCACCAGTACCGCCATCCCATGAATCGAAGTGTGCAGAAAGCATTACATATTCATTCGGCTTTTCTGTTCCTTTTATTTCTGCAACGGTATTGTATGTTGGCACAACACCCAGCTCTTTTGAATCGGAACGAACACTGAGTTTTGGTGCAACGCCGTTCTCGATCAGGCGATAGAGTAAGCCATAATCTTCAAGCGAAAGATCAAGTGTCGGGACTTTCTTTGTATTGGCGCCAAATATTTTGTTTACGCCAAAACCTCTCGACCAGTTACAGATGATAACACCGGCAGCTCCTGCATTTTCCAATGCAACAGGAAGTGTGCGGGCATTGTAACCGGTTTTGCTGATGCGTTTGGTCCATGCATCTGTTATTTCGCTACGTTCTTTTTTCATTTTTTCAATTGACTCTTTCGTACCAAACTCATCCCAGTTATAATCAGGACGACCGGTAGGCTGATTCATAGAGATCAATACAAATTTTCCTTTTACAGACGGCAGCCATTGTTGAAAAGCAATTGAATCGGCAACATCAGCAAGGATCACTACATCACCTGTTACCACTTTTCCTTTTGTGCCGGGGCTCCATGCAAGTTGTGTTCCTTCCAGACTTTTTACACGAGGATGAATCATATCAATATGTGTAGCACCTCTTTGCCATCCACGCCATTCACCCCATTTTTCATTGCGGGCAGTAATACCCCATGTGCCGTATTTTGCAACAGCCCAATCATGTGCCTGCTGCATTTCGGGTGTGCCTACTAAGCGGGGGCCAATTCCATCCATCAGTTCCTGCCCGAGCTTTTTCAGTTGCGAATTACCTGTGGCCTCTTCAATAATGCGGCGCACCATTACAGAATCTTTGTGTTGTGCAACAGCTGTAGAGCTGAGCAACAGACATACAATCAGAATTCGGATCATGTTGATACAATTGTTTAATTAGGAAAGACCCGAAAATAGGGAATGATCGCTGATGGAAAAACCTGATGCAAAAGAATATGATGAGTGGAAAACGGTTAACCTGCAGTAACAATAACTTTTTGCTGCAGTATTTCGCTGCCAACTGTTATACGTAAAATGTATACGCCGGGTTGCCAGGTTGAAGTTCCGTTGATGTGGATGCTGTTGCTGCCTTTTATAACAGTTTGTTTGTGTGTATGCATAACTGCACCTGATGTGTTTAGCAGTTGAATGATTGCGTTATTGTTTTGCGGTGCTGAAAGTGTTATGAACATGCGGTTTCCGGTAACAGGGTTCGGGTTTACGCTTGCCTGAAAGACGATAGCCTTATTGTTTTTTACCAACTGTATTTCGCTGTACCATACACGGCCATTTTTGTCGGCTATTTTTAAACGGTAATAAATGTTGTTGCTGTTAACGTTTGCAATGACATCGGTAAATGCATAATCCGCTGTTTCAGAATTTGGTTTAGCTGCAATGTTGGTTACTGCAGCAAAATGTTGTCCGTTTAAACTTCTTTCAATAGTTATTGTTTCTGCATAGTGGTTATTGCTCAATTTCCAGTTGAGTTCTGCCGATTGCTCCCTGTTGCTTGCTGTAAACGAAAGCAGGGAAGAGTTAAGTACTGCGCAATTGCCACCCGGAGCAATAATGATATTAATTGTATCCCGGCCGTTTTCGCCACAGCCACTCAGTAATTGCTGTGTAACAATATAAGACCCGGGCTTGTCAACTGTAATGCTTGTACCTGTTGTAGAACCTACAATATGACCGTTTGCTGTACTCCATGAATAAGTTGAAGTGGATAACGGATTTCGTACAGATAAGTTGCTGATGAATTGCTGCGAACACAGAACCGGAAAATCGGCTGTTGCATCAATGCTGGCTACTGACCGGAAGCTGAAAGGTGCAACAAAATCACTGATGCTGGATGTAAAAGAAGTGGACGTTCTTGTTTTAACCAATACTTTTCCAAACGCAAGGTTACACATGGAGCCGTTGGTAAAGGTCATAGGATCTAAACCTAATCTTGAAAGGTTTACTGAGAATTCCATAAACTGAATGGGATCGTAAGTTGTAACAGGTACGCTGCTGCTATTGAGGTTGCCGAATGGCCCCGACCAAACTGACGCAGCATTTTGTAATCCCTGGTAAAAGTTGCCACCCGATTTCGGCACAATACCAGCGTAACCATAAGTAGCATTGTTGCCATCGCCATCGAATGTACCTGTCCAGCTGAACGCTTGTGGGTTTACGGTGGTTAAAGCTGTTTTTTCGACCCATATTCTTGCTTCAATAAAATTTAAGCCGGTGTTGCCGTATTCTGCAGTGAAGATGATATCGCCGAGTTGTGTGATCTGTCCCGATCCATTGAACCGCCAGGTAGAATGGCCGAAGTCGGGTCCGTAGTTGGTAAATTTCCCAGTGCTTCGGTTATAGGTAATATCGGTTTGGTATAATTCAAAGTCGAAATAGCGATCGCCGGTGGTACCCAAAATACCTACACCGCCAAAAAAGAACAATGAGTCTGCAGAGGTGGTGCCATCTCTGCGAACATGCAGAAACACTTCTGTAATATCATTCTTTGAAGGAACAGGCGATACAACGGAAGACCATAACTGCGGACTCATTCCGTTTTTTAAACCACCGGCAAAACCTGTTGAGTCGGTGGCTCTGTGATCTCTTACAAACGTAGCATCATAAAAAATGCGGTTGTTGATGGTGCTTAAAACAGGATAACGCATTCCTCTTGCAAAGGAGGCAAAACGGGAAGAAGGGTTAGAAGTGTATCTGCTGAAAATGCCTGCTGCACCGGTTGTGTCGATCACAAAAACACCAGTACCTGCATCTGCATTGCTGAACCAATCGTCGTTACCGGAAAACAATGCACCATTAAAAAAATTGTGACGGAGATCTGCATCAAGACCAAAATTTGCCCTCACCATTGGGGTGGTGATCTGTGCCTGCAGAAATGATGGCAACAGCAGAAGAATATGTACTGCTATCTTCTTCAGAGGGTTTGGATTTTAATACAATAAAAGTACAGCGGGTTTTTACCAAGTGCAATTCCGCAGAAACATATTTACAACGCTTAAGGGTTTGTCATTAGGGTTTGTACGGTCTTTCTGCGCTTGTTGTACTAGCTTGTATTACAGGATTGCTTTTATAACCGACTGAATGATTTTGTGTGCGTGTTCCCGGGAGTTTTCAATAAAAAGTCTGGAGGTGTTCATGCCGCCGCAAATAACACCTGCGAGGTAAATGCCGGGTACATTTGTTTCATGTGTTTCTTCGTTGTACTCCGGTTTGCGTACTTCGTCGTTTGATAAGTGGATGCCGGTCTTTTCTAAAAACGATAAGTTGGGTTGATAACCGGTGGCTGCAATTACCCAATCGTTGGCAATTGTTTTGATGCCTTCGGGTGTTTGAAGGATGACTTCGTGTTCTTTTATTTCAATGATCGATGATTCGTAATAAGCTTTGATGGAACCTTCTTCAATACGGTTCACCACATCGGGCCGCACCCAATACTTCACCCGTTCGCCCACTTCTTTTTCACGGATAACCATGGTTACATCGGCACCTTTGCGCCATGTTTCCAGTGCTGCATCTACTGCTGAATTATTTGCACCTACAACTATCACTTTTTGAAATGCATAGAAGTGTGGGTCTTTATAGTAATGTGTAACCTTTGGTAAGTCTTCGCCTTTTACATTGAGCAGATAAGGAATATCATAAAAGCCCGATGCAATAATGATATGATCGGCAGTGTAGTGTTGTTTGCTTGTTTGTATGCTGAATTTGTTTGCCGTTTTTTCAACTGTATGTACTTCTTCAAATAAGTTGATGTTGAGTTTGTAGGCAACCGTAACTCTTCTGTAATATTCCAATGCTTCAGCTCTTGTAGGTTTTGGATTGACGGATACAAACGGCACATCACCAATTTCTAATCGCTCGGAGGTGGAGAAGAAGGTCATGTTAGCAGGGTAGTTGTACAACGAGTTTACCAAACAACCTTTTTCTAAAATGAGATAGGAGAGTCCTGCTTTTTTTGCTTCAATTGCACAAGCCAAACCAATAGGTCCGCCGCCGATAATGATGATGGAGTAGTGAGTTGTTTGCATGAGGAGCAAAGATAGGGAGGGGTGGCTTAGTCTTTATGCGACTTATCCGTAGATGTCTTTCCTGTGACCAACATCTATTACCAGCACATGAAGAATTTTATCTTCTATTTCATAAATGATTCTGTAGTCGCCTTCTCTTATCCTGTAAGCTTCTCTTCCTTTTAATTTCTTGCAACCGCTTGGCCTTGGATTATTTTCAAGCGATAACATGGCAGCTTCAAGTCTGGATGCGGTTCTGTCGGGAAGTTTCGACAATAATTTTTGAACCGCTTTGGTAATGATGACTGTATAACTACGCTGAGACATTCTTTTTTTGTTTGCGTAGCTTGATAGCATCACGAAGAGGAATGTAGGTTTGCTTTTTGGCCTTTGCTTTATCGTATGCCTTTACAGCAGCAAGCTCCTCGCTTTCCTGTAAAAGCTTTTCGTAATCCTTGATGGAAAGAATGATCCCGGTTTTTCTTCCTTTT
The DNA here is from genome assembly GCA_009996555.1 of Chitinophagaceae bacterium. GTDB lineage: Bacteria > Bacteroidota > Bacteroidia > Chitinophagales > Chitinophagaceae > Lacibacter. Next base: position 7,057 of record JAACZX010000112.1, read on the forward strand.
TTATCGGTGATGATTTGCGGACTCATGCTATGTTTTTTATAAAGATAAATCTTTTAGAAAGACAATTGATTGTTCTTTAGCCTCTTGCTGGCATATTGCTTCTGCTCCTTTATGTACAAATGACGATAACCAAAAACAATAAACCACAAACCAAAAACTATAAACTTTTCGCTTCCCTTCTGCTCCCGCTATACAATTCATATTCCAGCAGC
>JAACZX010000113.1 GCA_009996555.1 Chitinophagaceae bacterium
CCCAACGGACGTAACGGACCAATATCGGCCCCGCCACCTCCGGCAGAAAATTCATATACACCGTATGGTTTAAATAACGGTTCCCAGTTTTTTAATTTGTTAAGCACGGCCGGTTCAGCAGTAAAACCAAAGGCCCTTGGTGTAAATCCACCGGCATCGCTTTCCAATGCAAAAATGAATTTCTTCCCTTTTTCAGTTGCAGCAACTTCTGCATATTTACGTCCGCCACGCAACCCGTTTTCTTCGTTCATAAACATCACTACACGAATGGTGCGTTTCGGTTTTATGCCAAGTTTTTTGTACACACGAATAATTTCCATGCTTTGCACACAACCTGCACCATCATCATGAGCGCCTTCTGCAAGATCCCATGAATCAAGATGACCGCCCACTGTAATGATCTCGTCAGGAAATTCTGTACCTCTTATTTCTGCAATTACATTATGGCTTTTTACATCAGGCAGCATTTCACACTCTGTACGGAAATACAACTGCAGATTGTTTTTCTTTTTCAACTCGGCACTCACCATTTCAGCATGACGTGTTGATACAGCTATGGCCGGAATTTTGGGAAAAGAATCATTGTAAGTAGTAGTGCCTGTATGCGGATAATCATCAATATTGCTTGCCAGCGAACGAACCATTACACCCACTGCGCCATACTTTGCTGCAACAGCCGGACCTCTTCCCCTGAACTGGCCTGCTTCGCCATACGAACGGAATGTTTCAACATTGGTCGGGTTCATCGGAAAATTATAGAACACGATTTTTCCTTTAATACCGGCTGTGCCAAGATCTTCCACTTCTTTAAACGAACGCACTTCAATTACCTGTGCTTTTATTCCCTGCTTGCCTGTGCCCACGCTGTTGCCCAATGCACAAACATTCAGTGAAACTGATTTGCCATTACCATCAACCAGCAATGCACTTTCTTTTGCACCACGTACCCAATGCGGCACCATGCATTCCTGCAGGTACACCGTATCGGCTCCCATCTCTTTCATCATGCGGTAGGTTTCCTGTACCGCTTTTGCAGCTTGTGGTGAGCCACTTAAACGTGGACCAACTTTTTTACATAACACACGCAGGTTTTCATACGCTGTGCTGTTGGTAAACACGTCATCAGAAATGCGTTTGAACATGGCCGTATCATTTGTTTGGGCCGATGCTGCCATAAGTCCGCAGCAGAATGCAAGGGTGATCTTAAATTTTCTCATGCTTTGTAATTAATTCAACGATGGAAGCCTCAAAATAAAACAAGTCTTTTACCCGGCAAAAAGCCACTATGCTGCAAACCGCCTTTTTATACAAGCGGTAAAGAGCACAAAAAGCCAGTTTGTTGAAAATGCTACCTTCGTTCCTGCATCTGTCAAATCATCAGTACCAACTGGTCTGGCATGATAAATGACGAGCCATATAAATCAAAACAATTCCTCAAAAGGATTTGTTACATCATCAATAAGCATAATAGTACATGAAAATAGGTATCGTTTGTTACCCCACATTTGGCGGTAGTGGTGTGCTGGCAACAGAATTGGGCAAAGCACTGGCAGAGAAAGGGCACATGGTTCATTTTATTACTTACCAGCAACCGGTGCGTTTAAGCGGTTTTTTCACCAATATATTTTACCACGAAGTGCGTGTGCCGCATTATCCGTTATTTGATTACCCGCCTTACGAAACCACGCTTGCCAGCACAATGGTAGATGTGGTGCTGAACAATGATCTGGATCTGCTGCATGTGCATTATGCCATTCCGCATGCTTCGGCTGCCTATATGGCGAAACAGATCCTGAAGAAGAAGGGCAAGGATATTCCGGTGATTACAACGCTCCACGGTACAGATATAACACTGGTGGGAAAAGACAAGACCTTTGAACCGGTGGTTACTTTTTCCATTAATGAAAGTGATGCGATCACTGCCGTATCGAACAACCTGCGGAAAGAAACTTATCACTCTTTCCATATCGAAAAAGAAATTGAAGTGATCCACAACTTTGTGGATGTGCAGCGTTTCGATAAAAAGCCGCTTGATGCATTCCGAAAAGTACTGGCACCAAACGGTGAGCGTATTATTGCACACGCCAGCAACTTCCGTAAAGTAAAACGGGTAAATGATATCATCCGCATATTTGCCAACATCACGAAAGCTGTTCCTTCAAAATTACTAATGGTTGGCGATGGACCCGACAGACCGGGGGCAGAAGAACTGTGCCGTGAGCTGGGTATTTGTGACGATGTTCGTTTCCTTGGCAAGCAACAGGAAATGGAAGAGATCCTTGCTATTTCGGATCTGTTCATGCTTACATCGGAATATGAAAGCTTTGGTTTATCGGCACTGGAAGCAATGGCAGCAGGTGTGCCTGTATTATCAAGCAATGCAGGTGGTATACCTGAAATAAATATTCATGGCGAAACAGGCTATATGGCCAACATTGGCGACATCAATGAACTGAGCCGTTTAGGAATTGAATTGCTGAAGAGCGATGAACAGTTGAATTATTGCAAACAAAAAGCAAAGGAACAAGCAGCGAAATTTGATATTCACCACATTGTTCCTTTGTATGAAGAGTTATACGAACGTTTTGTTCATGTATCAGCGGCCTCTTAACCAAGGGGCCGGGTTGATCATTTGATTTTCCCGTGCAAGTACAAAGTTGATCTCACCATCCCCATCAAGGTTGGTTCCCACACGCCCGATTACCTGGCCTGTTTTTACGGTTTGCCCTTTACTTACATTTGAAGATGAAAGATTACTGTATGTAGTAAAGTACTTACCGTGTTTGATCATAACAGCTGTGTTCCCTCCTACATCAAACACACTCACCACTTCGCCCTCAAAACATGCTTTTACCGATGTACCGGATGGAGATGCAATGGTTATAAAATCCTGGTTGCCTTTAATGTTGGTGCCGGGTATTACATACGATCCGAAGTTGATGGAAACATATCCATTATCAACCGGGAACGGCAATTTTCCTTTGCTGCTTTCAAAACTGTTACCTAATGCAATATCTTCTTTATTGTATTCAAGATAGCTTTCAATTTTCTTCGGTTCTTCTTTCTTTACAGCAGGCGCAGTAGTTGATGGCGTTGTTGTTGCCGGGGTAGTTGTTGTTGATGGTTTTGTGTTTGCGTTTTCCCTTGTTTTGGTTTCAGCAGCTATCCTGGCCGCTTCTTCTTTTGCTTTTTTCTCTGCTGCAAGTTTAGCTTCTCTTATTTCCCTGTTGATAACAGCAGTAATAGACGATTGTAATTGCTGTGCCTGTTTTTTCTTAGTAGCAATATCCTTATTAATTTCTTTTTCTCTTTTCTTCAGGTTGTTCACCACTGATGCCTGCTCTTCTTTATCCTTTACCAGCTCTCCCATTTCTTTACTTTGATCGGTAAGCACAGCACTTTTTTCTTTGCGTGCGTTGGTAAGCTGGGTGATCTTGTCTCTGTACATCAACTCAGTTTTGTTGATCACTTCCAGCTGCTCAGCACGGTAGCTGCGGTATGCTTTCATGTAAGCAATACGGCGTATGGCATCGTTAAAGTTAGTAGCTGAAAATAAAAAATTGAGGAAATCGTAACTGCTGCGGTTCTTGTATGCATACACCACATTGTGTGCATAGTTCATCTTCAGCGTATCAAGATCTTTTTTGAGGCGGCGCATTTCAATATACGATGTATTGATATCGCCATTGATCGCACGCACCTGGTTGTTAATGGTGTTGATAACCTCATTGCGCAAACGGATCTTCTTCTGAATAAGTGTTAACTGACCAATACTTTGTTTCTGGTTCTTTTTAATATCACTGTACTGCCTGTTAAGGATATCAATTTCCTGAAGTGTTTGCTTACGCTTACGCTCCAGTTCTGCTTTATCCTGTGCAAATGTTACTACTTGCAGCAAAAGGGTACAACATGCTACCAACAAGAATTTCAGCATAGGTATGTGGTTTGATTGGTTACAAAAATAAGATTAATGCCGGAACAGGGTAAACGCATCGTTTATGAAAAACGTATGCCTGCTCAGATTCTTTTGAATTTTTTAGGAACTGAGAACGGATATGTCAGCTCTTCATTAAACTTATAATCCTTAAATCTTAACTCAACATCCAGTTTGTTTTGCTGCGAAATAGTGATCTGGCGCTGGGTAGAAAAATTGACACCTGTTTTGTTTTCGTAATTATTATAAATAAGATCGCAGGTGCGGTTCAACGTAGGATCGTTATCATCCAGCTTGCTTTTGGTAATATTATAATCGTTGCTTACCGATAACAGGTTTTTAAACAGCGGGGCAATACTTAACAGCAAATAGCCATTTGCATTGTTGTTGTATGATGTAATACTGTCTTTGTTAAAAAAGATGGGGTTACCCACCAGCAGGTTCTGCAGATCAGCAAAGCTGAACGGTATCTGGCTCAGCTCCTGGATATGGCTCATGGGACGCACCTGGAAAGTGTTTGCCAGTTTATCCAGCACTTTAATACTATCGTTGGCAATCAACACACGAATACCTTCAATTCCAATATCGTTGCTTAATGATATCCAGATGACACTATCCTTCAACATGCGTATGTTCGCAACAAAGCCCGGCTGCTTTCCTTTATTATTGCTGTATTCTACTTTTATTTTGGCTGAAAATGTTTTGAAGGCAATGTGTTTCTTTTGTACGTTGCTCAACACTTCTTCAACCATACGCATCGTATCTTCATGCGTTGGTAATTTTTCAACAGCTGTTACAACAGCTACGCTGTCTTTCTTTACAATAATTGCCTGTTGAATTTTTTTTGTTGAGCGGCAGGCGCTGAACACAAGTAAGAATAATGCTGCAACTGCTATTGATGAAATTTTCTTCATTGATCTGTTAATGTTTTCCGGTGCTTCCAAAACCACCTGTGTTACGTTCTGTTTGCTCGAGTTCTACAGAAAGTTCCCAATCAATTTTTTCAACTTTCTGTATCACCAATTGTGCAATGCGGTCGCCATTTTGTAAAGACTGTGGTTCATTACTAAGGTTGATTAAAATAACCTTAATTTCTCCACGATAGTCTGCATCAATTGTGCCGGGTGTGTTTAAACAGGTAATGCCCTGCTTAACCGCCAAGCCGCTTCTTGGACGGACCTGCGCTTCAAAACCTTGCGGCAGTTCAATAAACAAACCGGTGGAAATTAACGCACGCTCCAATGGTTGTAATGTAACTGTTTCGTTAATATATGCACGAATATCCATGCCGCTGCTGCCTTCTGTTGCATAAGCCGGCAATGGATTGTTTGATTGGTTGATAATTTTAACGTTCATTCTGTTTATTTTTCAAGCAATACCGTTGCATGTGCTACAAGACCTTCTTCCCTGCCCACAAAACCCATTGTTTCAGTAGTTGTTGCCTTTACTGATACAGCATCTGTATCCAGTTCAAGAATAGCGGCAATGGTTGATTGCATCTGACCAATGTATGGTTTGATCTTTGGGGCCTGTAAACAAAGCGTGCTGTCTACATTCACTACACGATAGCCTTTCTCTTTAATGAGTGCATAACTCCTGCGCAGTAATATCTTACTGTCAATGTCTTTAAATTCTGCAGCTGTATCGGGAAAATGTGTGCCAATATCACCAAGCGCAAGTGCACCCAGGATGGCATCACAAACTGCGTGTAACAATACATCGGCATCACTATAGCCCAATGCTCCTTTGTGATGAGGTATTTCAACGCCGCCGATAAATAGTTTTCTTCCTTCAACCAGCTGATGATAATCAATGCCGGTACCAATTCTAAGTGCCATAATGTAAATAAAAAAGCGAAGGTAAAGTACCTCCGCTTCTGGCAAAATCTTTTATGTGGCTGGTTTATTCGTTGCTGCTGCCTTCGCCGCCCAAATCAAACAACAGGCTGAAACGTGTTGTATTGCTTAATGGGTTACGATTAATACCCTGACCTGTTGGCACAAGATAAGAGAAGTTAAAACCAAGCTTGTTGTATTTAACACCGGCACCTACGCTGAAAAAGCGGCGGTTTCCTTTTGTTTTTGCTTCGTAGAAATAACCGGCACGTGCAAAGAACTGATCATTGTAGCTGTACTCCATACCAGTTGATATCTGGAATTCTTTCAATTCTTCATTGAAACCACCCGGCGCATCACCAAATGAAGAGAACCAGCTGCTTACTACACCTTTGCTGCGGTAAGCTTCAATATCTTCGGGTGTGCGAACAGAGCCCGGAGGTGTTGGCACTAATAATTTATTAATGTCAAGACCAAAGCTGATCTTGTTTGTTTCATCAATTGCTTTTGTGTACACTGCACCAAGTCCAAGGTTGGCAGGAATATAATCTTTACCACGTGCATCATTGGTATAAGCGATCTTGCTGCCAAGATTACTTAATACTGCACCGGCAGTCATACCTGTTCCTTCTTCATTCAAACCATTGTAATAAAATGATACATCACCGGCAACAGCAGTACCTGGTTTTAAAGTAGCGCCATTAAAAGTTCCTTGTCCGAGATTTGAATAAATAAAGCGCAGAGCGATACCCACACCTATTTTATCGCTCAGTTTGCGGCTGTAGCCTGCATCTACTGCAAATTCTCTTGGTACAAAACGCTGAAGATCGTTACCGGAAAAATCAGTGAACTGAATTGTACCGAGGTTGAAGTAGCGTAATGAACCTGAAATTGATTGCAGTTCATCCATTTGATGATAACCGGCAACGGTTGCAATAAATACATCATTCAATCCAAGATCTTTTAACCATGGAGTATATGTTAACCCAATAGCAGAACGTTCTTTTGCAAAAGGAATTTTTGCCTGATTAAAGAACGATGAATTTGCATCGGGTGAAGTAGCAATACCAACATCACCCATACCACCTGCACGTGCATCGGGTGAAATACGTAACATGGGTACAGCAGTTGTTACAACGTTAATTGAATCCTGGGCAAATACTTGTACTGATGACAAACAAAATAGGAGGCCTGCAATACAGGCGATGTTCTTTCTCATAAGAGTTGAAATTTGAGCCGTAAAAATAGATGAAAATTGAACACGCATGTTCATAAACAGATTTTGGTTACAGCAGAACGAGCTTTTGTAAAGCTGATTGTTTTTTTCCAAATGAATCCTTCACCTCTAACTGGTAAATGTAAACGCCTCTACCAATCTTGCGGCCGAAATCATCTGTTCCGTCCCACTCAATGTCAAAAGAACGGTTTCCTTCACTAAATATTGTACGGCTGATTGTTTTTACTACTTTTCCTGAAACAGAGTACACTCGAATGA
>JAACZX010000513.1 GCA_009996555.1 Chitinophagaceae bacterium
GCACTCTGAGCGTGAAATTATTTTTTTACATCACAAATTCAAAACATGAATAAGATTTTGAAACGTGCGAAGCGACGGACGCCAAAGTTTTTTGTACAGGTGCGTAATGTTGGTGTGGCACTGGCTGGTGTGAGTGCTGCTATACTTGCGGCACCTGTAGCATTGCCTGCTGTGTTGATTAAAGTGGCTGGTTATTTAGCAGTAGCAGGTGCAGTTGCAGGCAGTGTGAGCCAGACTGCTGTAACAAACGAGCGGAACTGATTATTCCTATGCAAGACTCGTATTTTTTGAAGACAGGAACTGCCGGTGGAACGCTGACGATTCTTTTTGCAAACATCAACGCAGATGATCTGGTGAAAACAGTGGTACTTGCTGCTGTGGGTGCAACGGTGAGTTTGGTTGTATCGTTTGTGTTGAAGGAGATGTTTGGGAGGAAGAAGTAGTGAGCCGGTTTGGAAGCCCCGCTTTGCGGGGCTTTTTTTTGTTTGGGCCACGAAGGCGCAAAGGCGGGAAGAAACACAAAGAGGAAAAAAAGATTGCGGCGCTATGCTTGCAATGGTTGAACCACGGAGACACGGAGGGCATGGAGGTGGATTCACTGCGTTCATGATTTGTTGCTCACAGACATACACAGATGATGATTCACTTCGTTTTACTATCGTGAACACGCTGTGAGAAGGAAGAAGGATTCAGTTGTTCCAGGTTTGAAGCTAAGGGATTGAAAAGACGGAAGGTTAAGGAAGATGTTGTTCGGCCAGTTTAATGAGAGCAGGTACGTGTGTAGGCATATTTCCATCGAGCACATTAAGGAAATATTGATTGGCGAGGATGGAAAAGCGTGTCATTCCTTCATCATAGGAAAAGTATCCATCCACAACAACCGCCAGTTTTTTTGAGAGCTTTTTCTTGTCACAATTTGAGAGCTGAAACATAAATGGTTCTGCCTGCGGTAAGGGCGTGTTGTATTGAATTGTTTGCGCACATTGACTAAGCAGCTCTGCTGCATAGGCAGCACTTGTGTAGTTTAATACGATCTGTAACAAATCTTCGGGCTCATCATACATTTCCCAATCAATTTTGATTAAATAGCTGTTGGTATTGTGAACAGACAACCAGCTTCTTATGAGGGAGCTGTTATAGTGTTTTAATTCAGAAAGATTGAATTTGTATGGTTTCATGGTATGTTGTTTAAGATTGCCGGTTATTGCTGTAAAAAATCTTTTATCAGTTCTTCGTCTATTCCGGTGAAGAGGGAGAATTCTTTGATGGTGACGAATTCGTCTTTTGATTTACCGAGGGCTTCACGAATTTTCTGGATGAGTTTGCGGGCAGTGCTTCCACGACGGCCGGTAATATTCTCTACGTCTTTTGGATAGAGTACAACACGGGCAGGGATCGGGTTGTTTGTTATTTTCATGGTTGGGTGTTTTTTGACAGGAATGGATTACAAAATGATTTTTGTTTTCTGCTGTTACTAAACTAATCGAAAAGGAGAAAGAAGAACTTGACAAACGTCAATTTTTAACGAGAGGAGTGCCTGCAAGTGTGTGCTAAAGCAAGAAATTACAATCGTTTTGCCCGAATACGGCTCAGGGTTTCTTCGGTGACACAGAGGTAAGTAGCGAGGTATTTAGCAGGTACACGCAATACTAAATCGGGATGATGTTGTAACATATAGTTATAACGTTCTGTGCCGTTTTTAAGCCTGATCAGTTTTGCCCGGTTTTCACTAAGTAGATATGATTTTGTGGTAAGCGTTGCTGCAATGGTATTGAACTCGGGAAAAGTTTTATAGATGTATTGCAATTCATCGTAACAGAGATACCATAGTAATGCATCTTCTAACGCCTGAACAGATTCATTGCTATACTGTTGTAAAAAGAAACTCTCCGCTGAAACAAGTATATCTCCTTCTTTCATAAATTTTGATGAAACCTCCTGCCCAGTGTCGGAATAGTAACAGCGGAACAAACCTTTCTTGATAAAATAAATATGACGGCTGATGTTACCGGCCAGCAACAGATGTTCTTTCTTCTGAATTGTTTTTGATTTAAGCGTTGCTGCCAGGTATTGCTGCAAGGCAATAGAGAGTGGACTGATACTGTTGAGTAATGAAAGAAGTTCTTTCATTGAACAAAGATCAACTAAAGCAAAACTGTAAAGAAGTATCGGGCTACTGTAAACGGGAGTATCTTATTTGATATCGGGAGTATTTTATTTGTTGCTGTTGAACGGTGATGTGCTGTATTAATTTTGAACAAGGGGAGAAATTGACAGATGTCAATCGTTGCAAAAATATTTTTTTATATCCTTTAGTCCTTTTTACTGTTTTGTGGATTATATAAGTATGAGAGGCGCATAAAAAAAGATAATTTAATAGTATGAAAAGCGGAAGCAGCTTCAAGACGGAAGCAGAGGCACAACGAATCGGGTGGCTTGTTGCAGGATTTGTGCAACAGCGGCTGAACGATGCTGAGCGTGACGAACTTGATGCATGGATTACAGCCAGTGATGAGAACCAGGTATTATTTGAAGAACTTATTTCGCCAGCATTTATTGAAAAGGGAAAGCAAACTTATGAAGCGGTGGATGCAGATGCTGCTTATGAAAAGCTAAAGCAACGGATACAAACAGGTGAAAGAAAAGTAAAGAAGATTAAGAAGGCAACTATTTTTTCGATTGCAGCTTCGCTTGTATTTCTTGTTACTGTTGCAGTGATTTACCAGATGAATAGCCGAAAAACCAATACTCCCACTGTTGCTGTAGCAGCAGGAACGATTGAGCCCGGTGGAAATTATGCAGAGCTTATTACTGAAAACGGAAAGCATGTAACACTTGCCGGTTTAAAAAATGGTTTGATCGATTCTCTTGATGGCGTTGAGGTATTAAAAACAACGGACGGACAACTAAGCTATCTTGACAATCAACATCCCGCATTGGTGTATCATATATTAAGAACACCTGTTGGCGGCCAGTACCGGCTTGTGTTACCTGATGGCAGTCTTGTTTGGCTGAATGCAGGATCATCGCTACGTTTCCCTGTACGATTTGATGGTACAGAGCGAAGAGTTGAGTTGATGGGTGAGGGCTATTTTGAAATTGTACCTGCGGCAAAGCTGATTGCCGAAGGGAAACAACAAACGTTGCAGCCATTTATTGTTACGATTGATGATGTGGATGTTGAAGTGTTGGGTACTCATTTTAACGTGAATGCCTATAAGGATGAAGCAGGAATCAAAACAACGTTACTTGAGGGGAAAGTGAAGATTGTTCATGGGAATGGTAAAGATGAAGTTGTATTAAAACCGGGAGAACAGGCGATTGCCGGAAGAGGAGTGATGCTTCGTGTTGAACGTGTTGTATCGACTGAAGAAGTGATTGCGTGGAAGAACGGATGGTTTGATTTTAAGAATGCTTCGATTGAACAGATTATGCAGCAGGCGAAGCGCTGGTATAGTATTGACAGTGTTGTTTATACTGCAAATATCAAAAAGAAGTTTGATGCGGAAATATTACGCAGTGAATCGATTGAAAAATTATTATCCCTTCTTGAGCTTACGGGAGGTGTTCATTTTACCATTAAAAATAAAACGATTTATGTATTACCCTGATGGATGAGTACTGAAGTGACGGGTTCCCAACAAAACAGGAAGTGGTGGAACACTTCCTGCAACCCGCAGAGCGGGGTTTGGGTTAACCCAATCAATTAATTGTGTGTGCAAAAACTGTTTAGTAACCCAAACAAGGTAAAGTTATGGAAATGTATCCGCTTTTATTCCTGTGGTACAGGAGAGTATCGCCCTGCCGAAAAACACTCTTCATCATGCGACTGCTTTCTCTTTTTCTTTTTGTTTTTCTCTTTAAGGTGAATGCCGGAGGGTATGCGCAAACCATTAAGTTGAAAGTGACGAATGTTGCTTTGACAGAAGTATTTCAACAGATCAAACAGCAAACTGATTTTCGTTTTATTTATTTACGTGATGACCTGCAAAAAGCAAAGCCTGTGAGCATTGATGTGCAGGAGGCCTCAATAAAAGATGTGCTTGACATCTGTTTTGCTCAACAACCCTTTACCTATGTAGTGCAGGGTAAGTATATAATTATTAAGAAAAAAGCTGTTGTTGATAATGTGATTGCCGAACCAGCAGCTGCAGGTTATGACATCAGCGGGTATGTAGTGGATGAAGAAGGTGAGCCTGCTGCCGGTATTACAGTGCAGGTGAAAGGAAGCCAACTTGCAGCCAGCAGTAATGCGCAAGGATATTTTCAATTAAAGGGTATTGAGCCTGATGCTGTTCTTGTATTTAGCGGTGTGAATGTGGAAGAGAAAAGTGTTGCCGTTAAAGGCGCAAAGGAGATAACGGTAAGGCTTATTCGAAAAGTGAATAAGCTGGATGAAGTGCAGGTGATTGCTTATGGCAGTACGACCAAACGGTTGAATACGGGAAGCGTCAGTAAGATTAGTAAAACAGAAATTGAGCGGCAGCCTGTTGCAAATCCGCTAGCAACTATGCAAGGAAGAGCACCAGGCGTTTTTGTTACAACGCAGAATGGATTACCGGGCGGGAATATTAATGTTTTAATCAGAGGACGTGGATCAATCAATTCCGGTACGGATCCATTGTTTGTTATTGATGGTATCCCCTTTAATTCAATTCCTTTAAATAACAGCTTTACGCCTCTCAGTTCGGGTATAACAGGCAGCATGAGCCCGTTTAACAGTATAAACCCTAATGATATTGAAAGTATTGAGATCTTAAAAGATGCCGATGCCACAGCGATCTATGGATCAAGAGGGGCGAATGGGGTTGTGTTGATTACGACCAAAAAAGGAAAGGCTGGAAAGAACAAGTTAGATATTCAAGTTTACCAGGGTGTGAATCAATTAAATCATTTTCCCCATTTGCTTTCTGTTGAGGAATATTTGCAATTACGAAAGGAAGCATTTGTAAACGATAACATAACAGCCAACAGCAGTAATGCACCTGATCTTTTACTGTGGGATAGCAGCAAGAATACTGATTGGGCCCGTTACATTTTAGGCGGGAAATCAGCTGTAAGTAATGCGCAGATAAGCCTGAGCGGAGGCAGCAATTTATTGCATTACAGGTTAAGCGGGCATTATCGTAATGAAGCAATGATTCTTCCAGGCAATCAGCACTATCAAAGAGGTGGTGTAAATTTAAATGTACAGCAACGAAGTGCTGATAAACGTTTCGGATTGGATGTAAGTTTCAGTTACAGTGCAGACAGAAATGAAAGTCTTGCTTCTTCGGTGTTCAGCATTTTAAGTCAAGCTCCCAACTTTCCTATTTATGATGGAGCCGGGAACTTCAACTGGGTGGGAGCTCCTGATATTAATCCGGCAGCAGTTTTACATCAAACATCGAAATCGGAAACGAGTAATTTGTTAAGCCAACTGCAAACGGATTATGCACTAACAAAGGACCTACGGATTAAACTGAGTCTTGGTTATACCTATACTTTGCTTGGGCAAGTCAACAAATTTCCCAAGGCAAGTTTACATCCATTGTATGGAAGTGAAAGCTATGTTCACTATGGTGACAACAAGTCTTATGTTATTATCGGCGAACCGCAGATTGAATACAACCGCAAGTTTAAAGAGCATCATTTGCAGGTGTTGACAGGTTTAACCTGGCAACAAAGCATCCGTAAAGGTTCATTTACTACCGGAAGAAATTATACGACAGAAGAATTACTTGATTTTATCGGAGCAGCGGGAACTATTAGTGCCAGCAATCAATATTCGGAATACAAATATGCTTCTGTTTTCACACGCATCAGGTATGATTATGCTGAAAAATATATTATCAACCTGCAGGGGAGAAGAGATGGATCATCCCGGTTCGGTCCCGGTTCAAGGTTTGGCCACTTTGGTTCTTTAGGTGCTGCATGGATTTTTTCTAGTGAATCATATTTAAAAAAGCGATGGTTAAGTTTCGGAAAATTGAGAGGGAGTTTTGGTGTGGCCGGCAATGATCAGATACCGGACTATCAATATTTATCTACTTACCGGACAACCGGAGTTCCTTACCAAACCGCACAGGGATTATTGCCTTCCCGAATAGCGAATGCGGATTTCAGATGGGAGACCAATCAAAAACTTGAGGCTGCACTTGAACTAGGCTTTTGGAATAACCGACTGCTGGTAAACAGTTCTTTCTATTACAATATTTGTGGTAACCAGCTTGTAAGTTATCCATTGCCCTATATGAGCGGACCATTTGGAAGCTATACAGCGAACTTACCAGCAAGAGTTGAGAACAAGGGTTGGGAGTTTGATATTAACGCTTATCCTATCCGCAAAGCTGATTTTCAATGGAGTATTTCTTTTAACCTGACTTTACCCCGTAACAAATTGTTATCGTATCCGAATTTAGAAAATACCAGTTATGCGTATACGTATGTGGTGGGGCAGGATATTAATGTGCGAACAGGGTTGAAGTTTCTTGGCGTTGATGTTCAAAACGGGTTGCCCTTATTTGAAGATGTAAATAAAGATGGCAGCATCAGTATACCCGGTGATTATACAGTGATTGGTAAGCTATCGCCTTACTATTATGGTGGGTTTGGACATGAGTTTCGCTTTAAGCAGTTTGTAATGCAATTGTTTTTTCAATACAGTAAGCAGTTTGTAGCTGGTGCGGTGCCGCTGGCCGGTTCGAGCAATAACCAATTTCACACGGCAATGAAGAGGTGGCAGAGGCCGGGTGATATTACACTCGTGCCAAAGGCAACTACTCAAACCAGCGGAGCATACTACAATTACCTGTATTCAAGTGCCGGTATGTATAATGCCAGTTATGTGAGGTGTAAGAATCTGTTTGTTGGTTACCGTTTGCCAGCAGCTATACTTCGCAAACTTGGTTTGCATGATTTTGAAGTAAGTGTGCAGGCCCAAAATCTATTTACGATACGGAAGGATACAAGCCTGTATGATCCTGAAACTGGAAATATGAGTATTGCTCCTATGCGCACTGTAACATTAGGATTACGTTTCACTTTTTAAACAACAACAATGAAACAACTATTATTATACAGCCTGCTTGTTTCGTTTACTGTATTTGTTTTTTCCTGTGAGAAGATGATCGAAACGGGAGAGCAGCGTACGCAACTGACGACTGCCAAAGCATTTGCAAATGAACAAAGTGCTTTATCTGTACTTGTGAGTATCTATTCAACATTCAACAGTTCTGTCGGCACAAATATT
>JAACZX010000114.1 GCA_009996555.1 Chitinophagaceae bacterium
ATCCAGCCTGAATCATGTATCCTTGAGCCGATGTTGATCTCATTCACCAGCTTTTTAATGCCTAAGTCTTTTGGTGCGGGCTTGCCTGTTTTCTTTGCAAGGTTTTGAATGTATTCAGTAACAGCATCAAGCAGTTGCTTTTCATCAACAGATTGTTCAAACCGAACAATGTAATTATCGTCTTCTGTATTGATCTCGTCGAGATAAATGGCTACATCTGCATCAAAGGGTTTGCTGCTGAAAACATTGGGCACCTGTATAGTTGCTTCCGTAACATCGCCCTTAATATATTTACCGCCATAAAACGTATAGAACTGCTGAATATCATTAATAGCAATGGCTTCAATATTTGCTTTGCTGTTGTAGATCTTATGCACTTCTGCCATGATCTGTTTAAACTTTGCATCATTCTTAAATTCATCCATCAGCAGGGTAGAGGTTTTGATCATGTGGTCCCTGACTTCCTGCCAGTTGATTACCTCTTCAAGGCTGCCCATTTCATCGGTTCTTATGCGGATCTTCATACCCTGGTTCATCGCATCCATTTTCTGGTTGATCACATCGCCACCTGTTACCCGGTAGTTGCTGTAAGCCCATTCAATAATATAGGAGCTGGCAGTTGAGTCCACAATGGTAATATCTACATCGTACACCAGTTTTGATTTCGAAACCGTATCGCCTTCACGTATCTTAAATTTATCGGTGGTAATGGTATAGCTCTGCTTTTCATTTTTTTCCCAATAGCCAATAGCTTGTACGGAGGAATCTTTCAGGTTGATTTGTGCTGTTACAGAACAGGTGATGAGCAGCAGGACAATGCCGGCAAAAAGTTGTTTCATTATGAATACGTTTGGGTAAGCTGTTTTAACAAAGTAAACCAAAAAAGCAAATGACAGCACGGAATGTGGGTAACTGTCGAAAACTTTGCTACCTTACTGGTCGGAAAATTTGCAACAATGATGCAGCGAATAGCGGCGTCAGGTAATCAATATGTAAAACACAGCTTATGAGATATTCCCTGTATGCAGTCTTTCTTGTTTTTGTATTTGCAGCCTGCGATAATGTTTCAAACTGGGGTGGCAGCGGTTGGCAAATTTACAAGCCGGTGTATGCCAATGCCTCCGATCTTACAAATATTGGCGTTGAACAGGCAAAGCCGATTGAAAAGCCGGGCAAAATATATGTTATCGGCGATCTGTTGCTGCAAAACGATCTCAATACCGGAGTACATTTTACAAACATCAGTAACCCCAAACAGCCGGTTAAACTTGCTTTTTTGCGTGTGCCGTTCAGCACCGAAATATCAGTAAAGGGCATTCACCTGTATGTAAATAATTTCAACGATCTGCTGGTGTTCAACATCAGCGATCCAGCCAACCCATCGCTGGTAAAGCGGATGGCCAATGTGTTTCCTTATCATAACAGCGAATACCCGCCGGTGAGCAATACCTATTTTGAATGTGCTGATCCGAAGAAAGGAATTGTGATTGACTGGGTAGCGGTAAACGTAAACGAACAACCTAAATGCAGACGCTAAAACCATCACCTATGCTTAAAAAAATCAAACTCATTTGTTGTTTTGTGCTGATTGCTTTCAGCTTTTTATATTGTTCAAAAGACAGCAGCGGAAACTTTGCAGGTGGTGCCCCCAGCGGACAAGGTGGTTCGCTTGCACGCTTTGCAATTGTAAACGATTATATGTATGCGGTGGATAAAGAAAACCTGAGTGTGTTTTCCATCAGCAATCCCGCCAATCCGCAATTGCTGCGCACCATAAAAGTTGGTTTTGAAATTGAAACCATTTTTCCTTTTAAAGACAGGTTGTTTATTGGCAGCACCAGCGTGGTGCATATTTTTTCCATTGCCGATCCGTCGAAACCCGCAAAACTTAGCCAGGCTATTTCGCCCACTGTACTGCGCCGTTGCGATCCTGTGGTGGCAAAAGATAATGTTGCTTATGCTACGTTGCGTGTAAACGGAGCTTGCGGTGGTGTGCAAAGTATTCTTGCATGTTATGATATAAGTGATATTGCAAACCCTGTGCAAAAGGGAACGTTTAATGTAAGCGAGCCTTATGGTTTGGGTTATAAAGAAGATGTGTTGTATGTGTGCGATAAATATGTTGGGTTGCGTGTGTTTGATATTTCAAATGCTTTTTCGCCTGTACTCATAAAGACCATGCGTGAAAGCGATTGGTATATTGATGTGATACCTTATAACGATGTGCTTATTTGCTGGACAGCAACAGGCGCCATCCTGTATGATATTACTGATAACCGTAACCCCGTTTTACTTTCCTCTATACAATAGTGCCCGAATGAAAAAAACGCTTTGTGCGATAATTGGTTGTATGCTGCTGATGTGTGCTGATGCTCAAAACAAAACAGCTTACAGTATGAACTATGATCAGCAGTTACGTTTTCAGCCGTTTGCATTGCTTGATCCTTTTGAATCAAGTATAAAGTTTGGAATAGATAAAATGGTGAAACCACGGATGGCTGTGGGTGCCGATGTTGCTGTTTACGTAAGCTCACACGGTTTTTCAAAATGGGCTCCCGGTTTTGCTGTGGCACCACTTGTGCGGTGGTACACCGATGAAAAACTGAAAACCTTTGTGGAAACAGTACTCACGTATAAACATACTGAACGAAAAGAAACCGGCTGGCTGGGAATGGATTGTGTGAACGGCGTACCTGCCTATGAAAAATATGATACCTACAAACGCAGGAAAGATGTGATCGACTTCAGTTTCCGGCTTGGTTACCGTGAACGTTTGTTCAAATCGGATAAATGGTGCATTGAAATGTTTGCCGGGTTAGGCTTGCGGTATAAAATGCTTTCTGTTAAATATACTGAACCAAATGTTTGTCTTGATATTGATGAATCCGGTATTGATGCAGTTGGTTACATGGGCTCAACCATTCCTGTTAATTATTTTTTTCTTTCAGTGCCTGCAGGTTTCCGGTTTACGAGGAGGTTGTGAGTTGTGTTGCTTAGTTTATTGCTAAACGAATGTTTCATTAAATGAGGAAGCACCATGCGTTCCTACGGAACGCAATACACCCGGCTTAATATCCCTACCCATCATTTGCTCCTACGGAGCAGCAGGAGTTGTTTCGTGTTATGCGTTAGTACAGCAGGAATGAATGATTGATTGTATCAATCCGTTAATCCCACTCCAAAGCCAACGCATTATTGTTGTGCTTTTTGTTCCGTAGGAACAATTGCCGGGTAGAAAGATGATGTTCGGTAATATTCGTGCCGTAGGTACGGTTGGTGAATGTTTATCAACCGTTATTTCAGATTCCGCTCTTTTAAAAGTGCTTCTAAGTCTTTGCTGTTTTGTTTTGAATTGTTGATGAGCTTATATGCAAGGAACAAGGGGATAAGTGTTAAAAGGCCCCAGGTGTTTTTTACAACGCTGTAAACGATGATGCCAATAAGAAAGCCAATGAACACGGCATTCATGATAGCGGTTGACTTTGCCTTCTTCGCTTCGGCTAATAGTTCTTCGTCTGTTAATTGTGATAGTTCTTTTTGTTTCATTTGTAAATTTGGTATGATGTTTTAATGCAGTTCTTCTGACTTCTACTCATCTCTCAATCCCTTCCAAACTTCCGCCCTTTGCAAACAACCGGTCAACTCTTTTTTCCACCGCAGGATCTTTTTCCAATGGCGGTGCATGGTGGGGTTTCATGCGCACATCAAACACAACAGGCCCTTTGCAGCCCCAATGCTTATGTTCAACAAAAGAAGCAATGCCATACACATCATGACTTGGATTGCATCTTGTATAAGTAACCCACAAATAGTTTTTCAATGTAGCAGCTGTGAACAATGCATCATCACAAATAACAAGCTGAGCAACTGTATTTAACTGCTCATTGCTTATTGTCAATTGCCTGTTGAGTATTTCCATTTCTCTTTCCGCTTCTTCGTATGTTGTAAACTTTTTTGTTTGCAATGCAACAACACCCGGCATGCACAGTTGTGCATTTTCAAAGGCATGTAATTCTTTCAGCGCCTGCGGCACTTCTCTGCACAATTCCCGTTTCTTATCGCCATAAGCAGCCAATACTAATTTGCTGCCGCTGTTCAATCCTGTGCCTGAATAATCAAGCGTATCAATGGTGGTATTGGTATGAAAATGCAGGTCTCTTGTATAATCAATACGTTCGAAAATATATGCAAGATACTGTTGAATATTATGCGTGGTCAGCTGATTGGTATCATCAGCCGTAATAAATAAAAACTTCGCCAGGCTTAATTGTCCTGTACCCAAAACATGGTTGGCAATCGTCAATAATTCCGCAGGTTGTTTGGCGGGCATGTAGGGTGTGTAACGTTCGCTGCCAATAGCAAGCAACAACGGATGCACACCGGCAGCATCAACAGCATGCACTTCTTTTACACCGGGTATTTCCTGTGGAATAGCGTCGCCCGTTAGTTCGTGTATCAATTCGCCAAAGCTGGTATCTTCCTGTGGCGGGCGGCCAACAACTGTAAATGCCCAGATGGCATTCTTCTTTGCATACACATTGTTCACCTTCATTAACGGAAAGGGATGTGTTAAACTGTAATAACCTAAGTGATCGCCAAACGGTCCTTCGGGTTTGTTGTGCAAGGGATCCACTTCTCCTGTTATCACAAAATCTGCATCGGTACTGATGGCGTTGCCCCACGCATCGTATGCATACCTGAAACGTCTTCCGCCCAGCAAACCGGCAAAGGTCATTTCACTGATGCCTTCCGGCAACGGCATCACCGCACTTAAACTGTGCGATGGTGGCCCGCCAACAAAGCAACTCACCTTCAGCGGTTGCCCCTTGGCGTTAGCTTTTGTTTGATGAACACCAATGCCACGGTGCAGCTGGTAATGAAGTCCCACTTCTTTGTTCAGCTCATACTCATTGCCGCTAAGCTGTATGCGGTACATGCCCAGGTTCGATTTCATGATGCCGGGCTTATCTGCATCTTCGGTATATACCTGCGGCAGTGTAACAAAGGCACCACCATCCATGGGCCAGTGTTTGATGAGTGGCAGATCGCTCACCTGTATTTTGTTAAACGAAAAAGAAGATTGTTTTTTTGGTAATGCTTTTAAGGCAGCAAGTCCTGTGCTGATGTTCTGAAAAGGTTGTTTCAATGCTTTCATGGGATCGCCTTTCAGCTCAATTACTTTTTGCACCAGCTGCAGTGTATCACGGAAGATGAATTTGCTGCGGTCGAGTGTACCGAAGATGTTGGAAGCTGCACGGTACTTACTTCCTTTCACGTTTTCAAACAAAAGCGCCGGGCCTTTTGCATCGTACACACGCAGATGGATAGCCGCCATTTCAAGCTGCGGATCCACTTCTTCTTTTATACGCACTAAATGACCGTTCTTTTCCAGGTCAAGTAAACATGCTTCGAGGGAGCTGTATGCCATAATGATGCAAAGATAATTGGAGAATGATTGCAGGTTATTGGTTACTTGTTTAAAGTTTAAAGTTGCAGGTTTAAAGTTTAAAGTTGGGGACTCTGTGGGTGATGATGTTGCCACGAAGGCGCAAAGGCTGAAAGAAGCACGAAGAAGGAAAATGTTTTGTGAACTTCGTGTCTTTGTGGGAGAGAATATTGCCACGAAGTCGCAAAGGCTGAAAGAAGCACGAAGAGGAAAATCTCTGTGTTCTTTGTGTTTTTGTGGTTTTTCTTCTTTGTGCAACTTAGTGTCTTGCTGTCTTAATGGCTGAAAAAATATTGCCTCGAAAACGCAAAGACCCCAAAGATGAGAATCTCTTGTTCTCTGTGGTTCTTCTTCTTTGTGTAACTTCGTGTCTTCGTGCCTTTGTGGCCCCAAAATAAATTGCATGCTCAACTATCCCATAGAAGTAAAGAAAAGTAACGTAGCCGGTAAAGGTGCGTTTGCACAAAAAGCTATTCCTGCAAAACGAAAACTGGGCAATATGGCCGGTGAGATCATCAGTTACAAAGAAGCGCAACGCAGGGTAAAGCAACAGCATGCAGGTGAATTACTGATGGTGGAGTTTGATAACGATCCTGTGGCATTGGATGCAAGCATTCACCGCAACGAACTGTCTTTCATCAATCATTCATGCAACCCCAATACATATATGCGCCGTGCATACAGGCAGGTGGAGTTTTACAGCAAACGGCTCATTAAAAAAGGAGAGGAGCTTACCTGCGATTATGGTGAAACGCACCACAATGGTAAACTGCCTTGCAAATGCGGTGCAAAGAACTGCAGGGGATTTATATAGAAGGTACAAGCTGCAAGAAAGAAAACAAGGCACAAGTGTAATGCAACGAACGATATGAATAAATGGAGACTTAAATCTTGTTTCTTGTTCCTTGTCCCTTGTTCCTTTTGCATTCTTCCTACCTTTGCCTCATGACAAAGCTCTCCGTTAACATCAACAAAATTGCCACGCTGCGCAACAGCCGTGGAGGTAACAGACCCAATGTTTTGCAGGCAGCAATTGATGCAGAAAAGTTTGGAGCCGATGGTGTAACTGTTCATCCCCGGCCCGATGAGCGGCATATACGTTATGATGATGTGCGGCAGATAAAACCCATTATTACCACTGAGTTTAATATTGAAGGCAACTGCCGTGAGCAGTCGTTTGTTGATCTTGTGCTGGAAGTAAAACCCCACCAGGTAACTCTTGTGCCCGATACCACAGGGCAGCTCACCAGCGATCATGGATGGGATACGATTCAAAATAAAAAATACCTGATCGATATGATCAGTGTATTTAAAAACGCAGGCATCCGCACTTCCATTTTTGTTGATCCGGAAATACGCATGATCGAAGGGGCTGCCGAAACCGGTACCGACCGTATTGAACTGTACACCGAAGCGTATGCCAAACAATATACCGCTAATCCCGGCGAAGCTGTACATACCTACCTTGTTGCGGCTACACGTGCCCGTTCATTGGGCCTTGGTATTAATGCCGGTCATGATCTTGATCTTGATAACCTCAAATACCTCATTAAAAACATTCCCTGGATCGATGAAGTGAGCATTGGCCACGCACTTATTTGCGATGCATTGTATTTGGGTTACGAAAATGCAGTGCAGTTGTATAAGCGGCAGTTGATTGTTTCTGGTTTGTAGTTTATAGTTTATGGTTCATAGTTCTTGGTAATACATGAGCTGTGTTGCGTTTCCTTTTTTATTTTTCATTCTTCCTCCGTTGTT
>JAACZX010000115.1 GCA_009996555.1 Chitinophagaceae bacterium
CGCAGCTTGAATACAACTATTTCAACTATGGCAGCAGCTCGTTTCAATCGCAACCAACTGCTGTGCGGATTACAACGCTTAACAATCGCCTTGAAACAAAAAAAGACAGCCTGATAAAGAACAATGGCAACTATTACAAGATTCATCCCGGCCCTTATGCCCAGTTTATGCTGCATAATACACCTTACCTGGTATTGGTTGAGGAGCTTGTTGCAAAAAAACGAGGCCTTGTTTTGATTCGCCCCGATGAAAACAACGAAGTGCATACTACTTCACTTCGTGTATATAATCAATTTTCGTTTTTACTTTCCCTGTTGCAAACTGCCGGCGACAATTCTTTTGTTGTTCCCTTTATCAATAAAAAGGAAATTGGACTAATGAAAGTAACTTTAACTGAGTAAACAAACCGATCACATTTTACTTAAACAGTCACCACCTCATGAAACGTATTTTTCCAATATCACTGTTTTTTTTGCTATGTAGTATATCACTTGCATTTGCACAACAACCAAACATCATTTTCATTTTTGCTGATGATCTTGGTTATGGCGAATTAGGTTGCTACGGTCAGCAGAAAATTGAAACACCTAATCTTGATGCGCTGGCTGCAAAAGGGAAAAAGTTCACCTCATTTTATTCGGGCACATCGGTATGCGCTCCTTCACGTGCATCGTTGATGACGGGTTTGCATACCGGCCACACACCCATCCGTGGTAACAAACAATTTGCACCTGAAGGACAAACCCCGTTACCTGCATCAACAAAAACCTTTGCCAATTATCTTCAGCAAAGAGGATATGCTACTGCAACATTCGGCAAGTGGGGAATGGGTTTTAACCAGAACAGCGGTGATCCAAACAAAAAAGGCTTCGATCTTTTTTATGGTTATAATGACCAAAGTTTAGCACATGATTTCTATCCACCTTACTTGTGGAAGAATCATGACAAGGTTGATCTGTCCATCAACAAACAATATGACTCTGTTTATTCAGCAGCACTTATCCAACAACAAGCGCTGAATTACATTCAGGAACAAGGTTCAAAACCTTTCTTCATGTATTTGTCTTATACATTACCTCATGGTGACGTAATTGGTCCGCATGATAGTTTGTACAATTATTACAAACAAAAGTTCAATGAACAACCGCTTACCGGCAACGCATTAAGAACAAGACCGCATAACATAAACCCTGAGCCCTATCCCCATGCACAATTTGCAGCAATGGTTGGTCGCTTAGACATGTATGTTGGTGAAATTGTAAAAGCCATCCAGGAAAAAGGACTTGCTGAAAACACACTCATCATCTTCAGCAGTGATAACGGGCCACATCGGGAAAATGGTGGCGATCCTGAATTCTTTAACAGCAATGGTATTTACCGTGGTATTAAACGTGATCTCTACGAAGGCGGTATGCGTGTACCTTTTATTGCTTACTGGCCAAACAAAATTAAACCAGCTGTTGTAACACAACCTGTGGCTTTGTGGGATATGTACCCTACGTTTTTAGAGCTGGCGAAAGTTCCGGTAGAAGAAAAGATCGATGGTATTTCCATTGTTCCGCTACTTACGCAAAACAAAGGCAAACAAAAACTACATGATTTTTTCTATTGGGAATTTCATGAAAACGATGGACGACAGGCTGTGCGTTGGGGCAAATGGAAAGGCGTTCGTTTAGGTGTGAGTAAAAATGAAAATGCACCGATCGAATTATACAATCTCAACAACGATCCCTCCGAACAACGCAATGTGGCCGATAAAAACCCGGAAGTAATAAAAGTAATTGAGCAGATCATGAAACAGGAGCATGTCTATAATCTTGATTGGCCTTTACTCTCTTCCGAATTCAAAAAACAGCATACGAATTAAAAACGGGCTTTATTCAGTAAGCTTGTATAAACCAAATGAAGAAAGTGTTGGGTTTAATCGTGACGAAAGAATACGAAGCCGTACCTGTTTTGCAGTAACCGGTTGAAATTTCAGCAAACGTTTATAACCAATCGTACTTCCTTCAGCAAGCTGTTTCCATTCTGTTCCATCTTTGTATTCCAGTACAAACTTTTCTACCCGTTGACCAATGCTGATGTTTTCCTGTACACTCAGCACATCAAATGTTTTGGCTGAAGGCAATGTAAAATCGATAGTGGTCGTTGTGTCTTTTCCTTTCGTGGTGAAATAAGTTGTATATGATTGATCAAGCAATGCGTTTGTGTTGGTACCGTTGCTGCATTTGATTATTGCACCTTTTGCAAGGTTTTTGGTAAATGTTTTCCTGAGCAATGCAGAAAAGCCTTCCAGACTTTTCACATCACTTGCAGACAGTAAGCCTTCTTTGTTTGGCGGAATGTTTAACAACAACACACTGTTATACCCAACTGAACTGAAGTAAATATCCAGCAAACGCTGCGGCGATTTTACTTTATCATCTTCTTTTGCATGATAAAACCAACCTGGCCTGATGGATACATCTGTTTCTGCAGGGTACCAGATCAATCCTTTTGCATCTTTAATTTTCTCTCTGCTGCCAAGATCTTTCTGCATCTTATCGCCCTTGGGTGCAAAGGCCACATCTTTCTGCGAACCATCAGCGATCTTCTCCATCATATTTTCATCAGCAGGTATTACACTCCACTCCTGCTCACGACCTTTTCCCGACTCTGTGCCCACCCAACGAACATCAGGTCCCATAATGGCAATGGTTGCTGCAGGTTGCAGCTTGCGTATCACCGCATACCAACGATTGAAATCATAAACTTGTTTCTTACCATTTGGCCCTTCACCATTCGCACCATCAAACCACACTTCATCCACACGCCCATATTGTGTAAGCAACTCAGTCAGTTGGTTTACAAAAAAATCATTGTAGGCTTCTGTGCCATACATCGGTGC
Organism: Chitinophagaceae bacterium; assembly: GCA_009996555.1. Taxonomy (GTDB): domain Bacteria; phylum Bacteroidota; class Bacteroidia; order Chitinophagales; family Chitinophagaceae; genus Lacibacter. The sequence goes on from JAACZX010000115.1 coordinate 2,888, forward strand.
ATTCATATCCCAAGGCGACAGATATACCCCAAAACCAACGTTGTATTTTTTGCAGGCAGCAGCAACTTCTTTCACAACATCACCCTTGCCTTCTTTCCAGGGACTGCTCTTAACCGAGTGCTCCGTTGTGTTAGTCGGCCATAAACAAAAACCATCGTGATGTTTGGCTGTAATGATCACCTGTTTAAAACCAGCAGCCTTAACTGTTTTGATCCATTGCTCTGCATCAAACAATACCGGATTAAAAATGGAAGGGCTTTCCTTTCCTGTACCCCACTCTTTGTCGGTATACGTATTCACACCAAAATGAAAAAAAGCAGTTAACTCCAGTTGCTGCCAACGAAGTTGTCGTGCACTTGGTGTAACGTTTGCTGCTTTGGCAATAATCTGCTGCTCCGTATCGCCGGGCTTTATGAGTACATAGTTCATACCTGTTGTTTGTGCAATTGAAGCTGTTGCAATAAACAAAACAGAAACAGCAGAGCAATATTTTACGAAAGACGGGCGCATCGTTTAATTATTTAACTGGTACAATCCAATATGTATAGGTGTGATCAGCAAACGGAATACGATACTGCTGCATCGGCATCGAACCCCAGCTGTCAATCCCCTGCAGACCACTTTGCTGCAGATCAACATGCATGTAAATTTTATCTCTTACCTGTAATTCACCTGAGTGATATTGTTTCTTTTCGGTTTCCGGATCAAGATCATCGAGCGAGTAAGGCAATGCAGAAAAATTCAACAGACTGTCTGCATACACAAACTCAATTCCTTTGCCTGCTTTGTTCGTCATTTTTACCCAACGTACATCGGCTTTGTTACCACTCTCCTGCGGACGGGCATAAGAAAAATACTGATCACTTACTTTTTGTTTGTACAAACCAATTAATGAAGCTGATTTACGATCCCAATAATTTTCCCAAGGCCCACGACCATAAAAACTGATCTGGTCGAATTCTTTTTTCAACTGCAGATCGTTACCCACACGCAACAACAATGGATATTTTCCTTTTACTGCATCAATGCTGCTCGTAACTTTTATTTTGCCATCAGCATACACAGTGAACTGCTGTTCGCTTACGGCATCGCCATTCACCACTTCTTTTTTAAAGAGAATAGTATAAGAACCATCACCTTGTTTGGTTACTGTTGCTGCAATTAATTTTCCTTGCTCGTATGCATTGCGCCACATACGCAGGTTGCGGTTGAAGCCAGCGCCAATATCATTGTCCGTTGGTGCACGCCAGTACGATGGTTGCGGACCTTGTTCAACAACAGTCGTTCCGTTTACAATGTAAGCCCCCATTGTGCCACTCTTTAAATCAAAATTCACCGTAAAGCCTTTGCCGGAAATTGTGCAGCTTGTTTCTGATTGATTCACCTGCAGGTTTCCTTTGCCGGTGATCATATCCTGAATAACAGTTCCCGGCTTTAATGCAAACTGCTCATAAGCGATCTCATATCCTTTCTCTAAGAACGGCTCCGCCGCTTTCAATGTATAATGCACATTGATGAAGTATTCTTTTGATTCTTTTTGCTTTGATTTGATGGGCAATGTTATTGTGGTTGATTGCTGGGCTGCAACAAATAATTGACTGATGACACCTTTTTCAATCTGCTTACCATCTTCCATCAGCTCCCAGCTTAATTGCACATTATCGAGGTTGCGGAAGAAGTAAAAATTGCGTATCGTGAGTTCATTGTTGTTCAACGATGATTTAATGAACTGATGCACCTTTTTAATTTCAACAGCCATCGGCGTTAAACCACGATAAGCTGTTACCACACCCTTCACACAAAAATTATTATCGGTGAAATGTTGCGGCACAGGACCTTCCAATGGAAAATCACCACCATAAGCCATAATGCGTTTACCGTTCTTCACGGTATCAATTGACTGATCGATCCACTCCCAGATAAAACCACCTTGCAGGTTGGGATTGTTTTCAATGGCATCCCAATACTCCTTGAAGTTACCCAAACTGTTACCCATGATATGTGCGTACTCACTCATGATCATGAGGCGTGAAGGATTACGTGAAGCATAACGCTTCAACCAATTCGGATCAGGATATTGCGGAACGATCATATCCGTGTTATAATCATTTTCTGCACGTTCGTATTGCACAGGACGAATATCATTTTGCTTTAACCAATCATAAGCTTCATAAAAATTTACGCCATTACCTGCTTCATTCCCCAACGACCATGTTACAACCGATGTGTGGTTTTTATCACGTTCATACATACGATAGATACGTTCCAAATGCGGCATGCGCCATTGCTTATCATTGCCCAATGTATAAGCAAGATCATAATAGCGACCATGCGATTCAATGTTGGCTTCATCCACTACATACAAACCAAACTCATCGCACAACTCCATCCAGTAAGGATCGGGCGGATAATGCGAATGACGAACCGCATTTACATTCAGCTTCTTCATCATCTCCATATCCTTGTGCATATCTTCTTTCGTCAAGGTATGACCTTGTGTTGCATTATGTTCATGCCGGTTCACCCCTTTCAGAAAAACACGTTTACCATTCACTAAAAAATCATTGTTGATGATCTCGATGGAACGAAAACCTACACGTTGCGGAATTACTTCCACTACATTGCCCTGTTTATCTTTTAATGTAATAAACAAGGTATAGAGATAAGGAATTTCAGCCGACCATTGTTTTACATTGCTGATCTTTTCGTCGAACGCAACTGTGCTTTTGTAATTACCCAGCACCGTTTGTACGCCTGTAGTTGATTTCTTTAAAATACTGTTACCAACAGCATCCACCAGTTCAATCTCAACCGCAAATGTATCGGGCTTGCTGTGGTTGGTGCGTTGATCGATACGATAGTTGTTGATTTGTGCTTTAATATTCAGCAATCCATTTGTATAATTATCGGTAAGCGTGCCGATCACTTTAAAATCTCTCACATCAAGTTTTGGCGTTGAATAGAGATACACATCACGTTCAATACCGGAGATGCGCCACATATCCTGGCATTCAAGATAACTGCCATCGCTCCAGCGATACACTTGCAATGCCACGAGGTTTTCACCCGGCTTTACATATTTTGTAATATCAAATTCAGCAGCCAGTTTACTATCCTCACTGTAACCAACCTTCACACCATTCACCCAAATAAAGAAAGCAGATTTCACTGCACCCAAGTGAATGAACACTTGGCGGCCATTCCAGCTTTCAGGTATGTTTATTTTTTTGCGATATGAACCAACAGGATTGTTGTCAACCGGAATATCAAACGGCGGCGTCATACGTGCACCTGTTCTTGTGCTTCCTGCAAATTCATACGGATGATTTACATAAATGGGCAAACCATAGCCATTCACTTCCCAGTTGGCAGGAACTTTAAAATTGCTCCATGCTGCATCGTTAAAATCTGTTTTGTAAAAATCCAGCGGACGTTTGCGTGGATCCTGCACCCAGTTAAATTTCCAGTTACCATTTAACGAAAGAAAATAAGCCGACTGTTCTTTGTTGCGGTTTTGGGCCAATGTGCGGTTCTCAAATGCAAAGGCCGATGCACGCATGGGCATACGATTGACAGAGACAACTTCCGGCGTTTGTAATTCTGTGGGGAGTTCCTGTGCGGTAATAGCAGTAACAACTAAACCTAAAAGCAGGAAAGAAAAAAGACGTTTCATGCGCTCAAATTACTCCCTTATAAGCGCACACACTTGTGCAAACGATTGAGCGATTTAGCGTGTTGGTATGTTTTATCACTCACAGTTTCACTTGCATAGCTGCAATAAAAAATCCCCCGTTGTGCGGGGGACTTTATGCGGCTTCAAAATTGTTCTGTTTCTTGTCCGTTCTCTTAAGGTACAGAAGCCGTTCGTTTGGTTCATAGGGCCAGGATTCAAAAACAGGCCTTCATTGGATTTTAAGTGGCTTTCGCCTTGGTTTCTCGGATATAGGATTACTGTTGGTAGTGCAATGATACAGCTGCATACATTCAAAAAACGTGAAAAACACGGTTTTGTTCTTAAAATTCATGCTTACATCGGCTAACTCTAAGTGATACCACCTAATTGCAACATATTCGCTGCATGTACCTGTCTGTTTTTTCATTCACATCGTTGTGAACAACTTTTTTTAGAAAATAGCAGCAGTTTTTGCAATTTAAAATTCAGATTTACAGCATCTGAATACGAAACCCTTTTAATGGAACAAACAAACGAAATAACAGCCCTTCTCCACCTCATTGATGATCCTGATGATGAAGTATACTCAACGGTAAGTGAAAAGATCATTTCACTTGGCAAGGACATCATTCCCAAT
>JAACZX010000116.1 GCA_009996555.1 Chitinophagaceae bacterium
TAAGGCTGGTAAAGCACAGATCAATGTGGAAGCAAACCAGGCATGGTCTAAATTTTCACAGTTGCCAAACTTTGTTGATGCGCCAACTTTCATGCGCTTGTATAACGAGGGGTTAACCATGCGTGGAAGAACAGCACAATACACAGACGATGTTATTCAGAAACATGCAGACGGTTCAGATCCTGATCTTTATCCAAACGTAAACTGGTTTGATGAGTTATTTAACCAGTACGGTAACAGCAACAGGATCAACCTTAACGTACGTGGTGGTTCTTCAACTGCCAGCTACTACATCTCTGCAGGATATTATAACGAAGTTGGTTTATTCAAACGTGATAATGTGCAGGCGTATAACTCTGCTATCAAGTACAACCGTTATAACTTTACTTCTAATGTAAATATTGATCTTACAAAAACCACCAAGCTTGAACTGGGTGTTAACGGTTTTCTTACCAATGGTAATTATCCCGGCATTGGCACATCGGCTCTTTTTGCTGAAGCAACCCGTGTGCCACCACATGTTGTACCGGCTGTGTATTCAAACGGGCAGGCACCACAGTACCAGTTGGGTACTCCACGCAGTCCTTACATTGCGCTTACACGGTCAGGCTATGCAACTGAGTTCAGCAATACGGTGCGTTCTAACATCAGGTTAAAACAGGATCTTGGTTTCTGGCTTAAAGGTTTATCCATTACTTCCATGTTTGCATTTGATAACTACTCAGGCAGCACCATGCGCCGTACAAGAGGAGTATCAACATTCAGAGCAACCGGAAGAGATGTAGATAGCAATCTTATTACAACACCTATTTCTGTAGGAAGTGATGTATTGGGCTACGAAGCTTCTACTTCAACCAACAGACGTATTTATACTGAGTCTGCATTGAACTACAGCAACACCTTTAACAGCCTGCACAATGTATCGGCTATGTTGTTGTATAATCAAAGTGATTATGTAAACTCGAATGCAACAGATGTAGTAAGTTCTATTCCTTTCCGCCTGCGTGGTTTAACAGGACGAGCAACTTATGGTTTCGATAATAAGTATTTTATTGAAGGAAACTTTGGTTACACCGGTTCAGAAAACTTTACGCCCAACAGCCGTTATGGTTTCTTCCCTTCAGTGGGTGCAGGCTGGGTTGTTTCCAATGAAAAGTTCTTTGATCCCATTGCAAAAGTGATCAGTCACTTTAAACTCCGCTATAGTTATGGTTATTCAGGTAACAGTAACACGAACGACAGGTTCCTGTTCTTAACACAGATCAATAATACCGGTACTACTTCAGCTTATACTTATGGTGTACCCGGAAGTACAAACAGTTTCACCGGTTTGTTTGAAGGACAGGTTGGATCTGATGTAACCTGGGAAACATCGAAGCGTCATAACATCGGTATTGAACTCAATGCATTTCACAACGAACTGCAGTTGATCGTAGAGTTGTTTAAAGAGCGTCGTGATGGTATCCTTCTCCGTAACTACACCATCCCTTATGCATCGGGTTACAGAGCCGACAATATTCCTTATGGCAATATTGGTATTACAGAAAACAGAGGTGTTGATGTCAGCCTTACTTATACTAAGAGTTTCAAACGTTCTTCGTTCATCAGCTTTACAGGTTCATTCAACTATAACAAAAACCGCAACGTGTATGATGGTTTACCACCTTGGCAATACCCATGGTTGAACCGCCAGGGACAAACACTTGATCAGCGCTTTGGCTATGTAGCATTGGGCTTGTTCAGCGATTCAGCAGAAATTCTTGCTTCACCGGTACAGGCAGGCGATGTTCGTCCGGGAGATATTAAGTACAAAGATCTGAATGGTGATGGTATCATAAATGCTTACGATCAAACAGCAATTGGTTATGGTGCTATTCCTCGTATTCTTTATGGGTTGAACTTTGGATTTGGTTACAGAGGATTTGATCTGAGCCTTTTCTTCCAGGGTGCAGGACTTGTTGACTTTAACTACAGCGGTGGTTTTGGTACAACGCCATTTGCTGAAGGTGCAACGTATGGAAACATGTACAGCATGATCACCGACCGCTGGACACCGGAAACAAAAGCTTCTAATCCTAAGCCTTTCTATCCACGCCTTTCAACCAACCAAACCATTACAACCAATTACCAAACCAGCACATGGTGGATCAAGCGTGCCGATTATCTGCGTTTGAAAACTGCAGAGCTTGGTTACAACTTCAATATTAAAGCACTGAAGAAATATAACGTTAGCCGTATGCGTGTGTATGTAAACGGAACAAACCTGTTTACTGCTTCACGTTGGAAAATATGGGATCCTGAATTAGGTGATGGCCGTGGTACATCATACCCCAACATTACTGCATACAACGTCGGTTTCCGCATTGGTTTTAATTAATAAACTTCTTTTATGAATACGAATCGTTTTATAAAAAATACAGTTCTTGCCTGCTCCGTATCATTATCTGTTCTTTGCGTGAGCAGCTGCAAAAAAGGTTTTCTTGATACTGTTCCTGATAATATTACTACACTGGAAAATGTGTTTACAAACAGGAACATGTCAATGCAATGGCTTGCACGTATTTACAGTGCTGTGCCGGATATATGGCTCACGCCTTATACAACACAATGGGCAGGTATGTCTGATGAAATGGATTATACCTGGATGTCATTACCCATTAACAATGGAGCATTAGTGCCCGACGGTACTGCAGGTTACTGGCAAAGTTATTACCAGGCCATTCGCAACGCTGCCATCTTTTTAAAGAACATTGATAAGAACAAAGAAATCCTTGATCTTGATAATGGCGCTCAGCTTATTCAACAGTACAAAGGTGAGGCAAGATTTCTGCGTGCTTACTTTTATTTCCAGCTCATGAAAACCTACGGGCCGGTGGTATTACTTGGCGAAGAGCCAGGTGATGTAAATACAAATTACCAAACCCCACGCAGCACATGGGATGAGTGTGTGGCGTATGTGGTAAGTGAAATGGAAAAATCAAAACTGGACGTGCCTGATGCACATGTACAGAGTGGCTCACCTGATCTTACACAAACAGGGCGTATTACAAAAGGAATTGTAATGGCAGCAATATCACAAGTGCTGCTCTATGATGCAAGTCCTTTGTTTAACGGTAATACCGAGATGAGTGATTTCAAAAACTTTGATGGCAAAGTACTCATCAGCCAAACATACGATGCCAATAAATGGAAGAAAGCAGCTGATGCTGCAAAGGCAGTGATCGATCTTAACAAATGGCAATTGTATAAAGAAACCAATGCAGATCCGTTCCGTGCTGCATTCCTGTCACTAAAAAATCTTTACTGGAGCGGATGGCAAACAGAAGGCATCTTCCTTCGCCCGTCAACAGCAGTAAATGATGGTAACTATGGATGGTCACGCCACTGTGCACCACGTAACAGTAATGGTACTGCATGGAATGGTATGGGTGTGCTGCAGGAGCAGGTTGATGCTTACAGAATGAGTAATGGTTTGCCTGTTACACAGGCGGGCAGCGGATATACTGAAACAGGCTTTGCAACAGCAAAAGCAGGTTACTATGTAGCAAATACCAGCAACATGTATGTAAACCGTGAACCACGTTTTTATGTTGATGTAACTTTCAGCGGCTCTGAAGTACCGGTGGTGCCACAGTCTGGTCAAACATACGTTGGGTTTTTCTACACAGGTAACTCCGGTAAACAAGGTGCAGCACGTGACTGGCCAAAATCAGGCTATACAGCACGCCGTAATATTCATCCAAGCACAAACTTTGGTACAGGCAACTATGTTAACCGCCCTGCAATGCTTATCAGGCTTGCAGAAATTTATCTCAACTATGCAGAAGCATTGAATGAGCACAACCCCGGTCACACCGATGTGCTTACTTACCTGAATCTTGTTCGTGAGCGTGCCGGCTTGCCGAACCTGTTGCCGGGTTTATCGCAGGCAGAAATGCGTCAGCAGATTCAAACAGAAAGAAGATTGGAACTGGCGTTTGAAGGTCACCGTTATTTTGATGTTCGTCGTTGGAAAATTGCACACACAGCAGAACATCACCAGGGCGGCGCATTTTATGGTATGAACATGGACCAGGGGACTGCTCTTAATTCGACAGCTTTTTATCAACGCACTATTGCAGTAACAAGAGCACCATGGAAAAAGAAAAACTTTTTCTGGCCTGTTCCGCAATCAGAAGTTGACCGTAACAAACAGCTTGTTCAGTTTCCCGGCTATTAATCTCACTTCTTCAATCCAAACAATTATTTATGACAATAAACAGAAAACTGCTTTTTGCTTTTGCCGGTTTGCTTTCACTTGCAGCCTGCAAAAAAGAAGAAGCCTACAATAAAAAAACAGATGCAGACAATCTTGCTGCTGTATTTCTGCAGCAGGCTACCAGCTTTCCGCAGGAGCTTACAACGTTTCCGTTTACTGATGAAGCACGCACATTTAAATTCAATGCAGGATTTGGTGCGGTTGGTTATTCATCAAAAGACATTACTATTAAGCTGGAAATTGATGCGGCAGCCTTTGACAGTGTAAACCGTGCAAGGGTGGCAGATGGTTTGCCACAGTACCTTGCCTTTCCTGCCAACAGTTACAGCATTGATAAAATGGAAACAGTGATCCGTTCGGGAGAACTTACATCGGGCACTATTACGATGAATTATTTCTCCAAAAAATTTGATCCACTGTTAAACTACCTCTTGCCTGTGAGCATAAAAGAAGCATCAGGTTATACCATTAACCCTAAACTGAAAACGGTATTCATCATTGTTTCAAAATTGCAGGGCAAGGCTGCTACAACTGCAGTGAAATCAACCTGGGATATTACTGCAAGCAGTGAAGAACTTGTGGGTGAAGGAGCCGTTAACGGCCGTGCCCGTGCAACAATTGATGGTGATGTAAATACTTTCTGGCATTCAAACTGGGCCAGTACTGCACCTCTTTTTCCTCACTGGCTGAGTATTGATATGAAGCAACTGAATTTTATTGATAAGATAGCGTTGCACCCACGTAACAATAACAACAATGGGTTTACCAGGTTTAAACTGGAAGGCAGTGTTGATGGAACAAACTGGATTCTTTTTGGAGATAACATTGCATTTGATCCCACGAACAGAACCTTCCAGGAGTATCCTGTTACGCCTACTGAATTAAGGTATATAAAGATCACAGCACTGCAGGCAGCATCGCCAACAAATACTTCAACCCACCTTGGGGAAATAAATGTGTTTAAATACTAAATGAGGCAAAGCGGATCAGCACAAACTGATCCGCTTTCTTCCTGAACCCAACTATCATAGGTTTATGATTCGTATTCAATACTTCTTTTTGATTGCATTGCTTGCAATAACAGCCTGTAAAAAACCGGCAGCACCGGCGGAGCCAACGCCACCACCTGTTACGCCAGCACCTGCTTACAATTACAGCAGCGATAAAACATATAACCTCAACGTTGTTTATTTTATTCCGAATGATGTAGCGATTCCTACGGATCATCATCGCAGGTTGAGTGAAATATTATTAAGTGCACAGGATTTTTTTCGTTCAGAAATGCAGCGTAATGGCTACGGCAATAAAACATTTGGATTACTGAAAGATGAAGCAAAAAAAAGGATCAAGCTCATTGAAATAAAAGGAAAGCAAGGCAAAGCTGCTTATCCGTACGAAGGCGGATCAGGAGCGGTGCAAACTGAAATTGCTGCATACAAAGCCGCAAACCCTTCTGAATTTACAAGTGATCATTACCTTGTTATTATACCTGCATATAAATACGATACCAATGGCGAACCGGGAGGCCCGCCCTTTTATGGTGTTGGTAAAACCTGTTTTGCATTGGACTATGCTGATCAGGATAATAAATATTTAGGAACCGGTGGTACTTTAGGTACAAGAGCTACCAAATGGATCGGTGGAATGATTCATGAATTAGGACATGGATTAAACCTTCCGCATAACAGACAAAAAGCCGCTTCTGAAACATCACTTGGCATGTCGCTTATGTGGGCAGGTAACAGTACATGGGGTATTTCACCAACATTTTTAACAGCAGCTGATTGTGCGGTGCTTAACACAAACCAGGTGTTTAATGCCGACAATAAAGTGTATTATACAACTGTAAATGCATCAGTACAACATATTCATGCAGATTATGATGCTGGCAAAACAGCCATTGTTGTCAAAGGAAAATATATCAGCAGTGGAAAAGTAACCGATCTTGTTTATTTTAATGATCCCAATGTAAACAATGAAGGTACCGGTGTAAACAAAGATTATAATTCAATTGCGTGGACATCAAAGCCTGTTACCAACGACAGCTTTTACATTGAGATGCCGATTGGTGACCTTGTGGAGAAAGCGGATAATATTCCCTATGAACTGAAGGTAAAACTGGTGCACGAGAATGGTGTGGTGGTTGAAACGATTTACTCCTACACATTTACCGGTGGTGTGCCTGTGTTAACCTTCAGTACAAGAAATGAATTAAGTAAACAGGGCTGGAGTGTATATGCTTTCAGTTCAGAAGAAACAAGTGGCGAAGGAACAACCAATGGCCGGGCTGCAACAGTTATTGATGGTAATGCAGCTACTTACTGGCACAGTAAATGGTCGGGTAGTGCTGCTGTTTATCCGCATGAACTGGTGATCGATCTTGGATCGGAAAAAACAGCGAACGGATTATCCGTTACACAACGCAGCGGTTTAAGCCGCTCTGTTAAAAATGCTGAATTGCAGATCAGTTCTGATGCGGTGAATTTTACGTCCGTCAACAATTATGTATTTGCAAACAGCAACGGAGCACAATATTTCGATTTCAATACAACAAAAACATTCCGGTATTTTAAAATAATTGCAAAGTCGGCATGGGACGGTTTGCAGTTTGCTGCGTTGGCTGAAGTGGGTTTATATTAAAAAACAAATCAGTGAAAATGACGGGTATGAGAAAATGGTTCGTTCAGTTGTTGTGTGCTGTAACAACAGCCACATCACTGTTTGCACAGGAAAAGCAATTAACAGTACCGCTTGGCGGCAACTCATGGGTTACCACCAAAGCAGGAAACGAACGTGTAACAAACAGCGGCTGGGTTAACTGGCAACAGCCGGGCACAGTATTCAGCACGTTTATACATGTTCACCAGCCAGGAACACTTATTG
>JAACZX010000117.1 GCA_009996555.1 Chitinophagaceae bacterium
ACAGGTATCGGTAATCTTACCGATGCAGAAATTGCACGCACACTTTATTATGGCGTTGATGCAAAAGGCAGAGCAATGATCGACTTCATGCCGTTTCATAATGTGAGCGAAGAAGATATGACAGCCATTATTTCTTACCTGCGCACACTGAAGCCTGTAAAAAATAAAGTGTCCGAAAATGAGTACAACGTAATGGGCAAAGTGTTGAAAGCATTCTTAATAAAACCCGTTGGTCCAAATGAACCAATTGCAAAAGCAGTACAAAAAGATACATCAGCTGCTTATGGCGGTTATATTATTAATAACGTAGCCAATTGTGCGGGATGCCATACAAAACGTGGTATGACTGGTGAGTATGTTGGTGAGCCACTTGCCGGTGGCAACCCCTTTGTTGAACCTGGTCTTGATACATTAACTCCGCCTAATCTTACGCCGCATCCCGACAGCCGTATTTACGGATGGACGAAACAGGATTTCATCAACCGCATGCGTATGGGCAAGATCATTAAGCATAGCCACATGCCATGGAATTCCTATAAGAAGATGACGGATGATGAACTGACTGCTGTTTATAACTATCTGCGTTCGGTAAAACCAGCGCCAACAACAGTTGCTGAAAATTAAAAACACCACATCATGAAAAAATACATAGCAATAGCGTTCCTGTTTGCTGCGCCAGTAATAGCCCAAGCGCAACTTGGGAATGTACTTAACCGTGCAAAATCAAAAGTGAATCAACGTGTAAATAATAAAATTGATAAAGAGATCGATAATGCACTGGATGAAGCAGAAGGCAAGGGAAAATCAAAACCTGCTGCAAATAATAGTAGCGATGGCGCTTCTTCTTCATCAAAGAATGAAACGGGATACATCAGTTCATTTGATTTCAGACCAGGCGAAAAGTTATTATACACTGAAGATTTTTCGCAGGACGTAGTTGGTGAGTTACCACTGCTCTGGAATACAACCGGTAAAGGCGAAGTGGTAACCGTAAATGGCCAAAGTGGAAAATGGGTGAAGATGTACCAGAACTCTTTTTATCTCACAGGAAATAAAACGGCATTCGGCAAAGACTATACGGTGGAGTTTGACCTGATACTGGCGTACAATTATAAAAGCTACACCCTTCCGCTTGTAACGTTTGGAATGCTTTCCAGCAACGATCTTGCAACAACTGATAATGAACTGATGGGTAACCACAGTAAGTTTCAATCAACAGAAGTATTGTTACGCCCCGGTTATAAAAGCACGCCCAGCTATGCAACGCTCAAGAGTATGATCGAGCGCAGGGATTTTTATAAAAGCACCGACCAGGAGCTGAATGGTTTTGATAACAATTATAACAAAGTGGTGCATGTGGCTATGCAGGTGCAGGAAAGCCGTTTGCGCATCTGGATCAACAGCGAAAAAGTATTTGATATACCAAAGGCGTTGCCATCGGAATATGTTTTCAATCAATTGTTCTTTAAAATTCACAACTCAGGATATAAAGAAACAGAGATCGGTTTTTACCTCGGCAACCTTAAAGTGGCAACAGGTATTCCTGATACAAGACATAAGTTGCTTGAAGAAGGGACATTTTCCACAACAGGTATTTTGTTCAATGTAAATGAAGCAACACTGCTGCCTGCATCTTACGGTGTTATTCGTGAAATAGCAGCGCTGTTAAAAGCAAATCCTTCCATCCGTATCAGCATTACCGGACATACAGATAGTGATGGAGCAGATGCTGCAAACCTTACACTGTCGCAGAAAAGGGCTGAAGCCGTAAAACAGGTATTGTCATCGGAATTTGGTATTGATGCTGCAAGAATGCAAAGTGATGGCAAAGGCGAAAGCAAGCCTGTGGCCGATAACAAAACAAAAGAAGGAAAGGCAGCGAACCGTCGTGTTGAATTTGTGAAACTGTAAAACTCCTGTTATGGAATTAAATATTTTGATTGTGCTGAATCTGTTTGTGTACAGTGTCATCGTCAGCCAGTCGTTCATGTACATGATTGCCTTGCGCAATGTGCAGGAGAGCATGGATGCAACAACTTATATTCTCCTGCGCAAACTCATCGACAGAAATTTTCTTAAAAAATTTAAACCGGTATTTTATGCGGCCTTGCTGCTGAGTGCATCGCTGCTGATATTTTCGTTCTTTCAGTCATCAATGCTGCTTGTTGCAGGAAGCATTTTGGCATTTGCAGGGCTTCTTGCAGATATGGTGCTGATCCTGAAAGGTGATATGCCCATCAACCGTATGATCAACACATGGTCAATTGAATCGTACCCGGCCGATTGGAAAGATTACCGCACACGGTGGTTGTATTGGTTTTCGTGGAGGCAGGTTGCCAACATCAGTGGCTTTACTGCATTACTCATTGCGGTGGTGTTCCGGTAACAATTCATCCTGCAGTTTCTTCAATTGAAACAGGAAATGGTTGAGTCTGTACATCGTTTGGTCTATTTTGCCGCTTCAATAAACCTTATTATCAAATGAAGAAAGTAGTTGTTATTTCTGCAGTAATTGCCGCGTCAATTACCGTTTTAACTGTTGCCTGCAATGGTGTTGCAAAGGAAGAAAAGAAAAAAGCATCATTAACCAATGCTGAATTGATAAAGCGTGGTGAGTACCTGGTAAATGCTGTTGGTTGCGATGATTGTCATTCGCCCAAAACCATGGGGCCAAGAGGTCCTGAAATTATCCAGGAGCTTCGCTTTTCCGGTTATCCCTCTACACGCCCTGTTCAAAAAGCCGATTCAAATGTAGTGAAACAAGGCTGGGCTTTGTTTGGACCTGATCTTACTTCAGCAGTTGGGCCATGGGGTATGTCGTTTGCGGCCAACATCAGCAGCGATGCAACAGGCATTGGCAACTGGACAGAAGCACAGTTTATTAAAGCTATACGTGAAGGAAAATACAAAGGGCTTGATAACAGCCGGCCGTTGCTGCCTCCTATGCCTTGGTCTTCGTATAAAAATTTCAGTGATGAAGATGTAAAAGCGATCTATGCATTCCTTAAATCAACACAACCGGTTGAAAATATTGTACCGGCTGCTATTCCTTTCAGTGAATTAAAAAATTAAAAGCTATTCATATTGTTTAGTGTTTAGGTATCACAGCCTGCCCGGCGGGGTCTCCTGTCGGGCTATTTATTTGTTGAAGTATGAAAAACAAAAAACTCATTTACAGTTTACAGATCGTTGTTCTGTTTGCGTTTATTTTCAATCCCTGGACAAAATTTCCCTATACATTTTTGCTGTTGAGCTTATTTGTGTTGTTGCTCTGTTATGCAGAAGACAGAAGTTTTTCAGCCATCGGATTAAACAAGAAAGGCAGCTTGCTGAAATTATTGGTACAGGCCATTGGTTTGTTTCTTATTGTTGAGCCGTTGATGGATTTCATTATTCAGCCGCTTGTAAATAAACTCAGCGGCGAAACTCCTGACTACAGCGCTTTCCAGGTAATTGAAAACAATACAAAACGATACCTGAAATACCTTGTTTATATCTGGATCAGTGCAGCATTTGGCGAAGAATTGTTTTTTCGTGGATTTTTAAACAGCCGCTTGTCTGAAATTTTTTCAGGGCTGAAGGGCAAAGTGTTCATCATTGCTGTTCTTTCATCACTTCTGTTTGCTGCACCACATTTTTATCTGGGTGCAGCCGGAGTTTGCATTACTTTTTTATTTGGTCTTTTCTTCTTTCTTATATACCAGAAAACAGGATTGAATTTATGGGTGATTATTCTGCTCCACGGCTTTATTGATACGTTCTTTATAACAATGGCGTACACAGGAAACCTGTCGTATTACACAACGGTCAATCTTTTTTCTTAGTGATTTTTTTTGCTATGCAAATCATGCAATGAAATGAACAGTTCATGCATGTGCTGAAAGTATTGACTGCTGTTACCGGGTAAATTTGTTCCTGTTTAATTGCCTTATCAATGAACGTGATCCTGAACATACAGGTGGCCGAAAGCCGGGAGGGAGCGATCCTGTTTGCAGTGATGCCGATGCGGACTGGTTATTCTGCTACAGGGTTTGTGGTTACAGTTCATACCCGTTTTTACTCAATTCATACAGGATGATCCGTTTTTCCTTTCCTGCATACGAACAAAGCCGGCAAAAGATGGTAATTTGTAAAATAGATATGTCCGTTAAATTACCATACTATACCACAAGAGATTATACAATACTTGCGCTTATCCTGCTACCCATTTCTATCGTCATCAATTCGGTAATACTGGGCATCGGATATTATTCTGATTGGCGGGTGTTTGTATTGGCTACCATCTTTGCTGCTGTGGGATTTGCCATACAGTTTACCTTATGCGGTGTGTGGGCAGTGCTCATGAAAAAACGTTTTCCTGGCGAAGACCAGATAGGAAAACGCCTTACATTCATGATGCTTCCGTTTGTAACATTAACAGGATTGTTTCTTTACATTGTATTTAAGAGTTACGAACAGGTGGATCTGTTTCAATACAGCTTCAATGAAAACAATTTTGTGTTTGCTTATATCGGCATGGGCATCGTAAATGTGTTTATTACATTGCTTATGGAAGGGGTGGACCGGTATGAAAAATGGAACAACAATTTAAAAGAAACGGAAGAGTTGCAAAAAGTGTTCAGGCAAAGTCAGCTGCAGGGATTAAAAAGCCAGCTTAATCCGCATTTCCTGTTTAACAGTTTAAATTCTTTGTCAAGCCTCATCAGTGAAGATGAAGAGCGTGCGGAACGTTTTCTCAATGAAATGAGCAAAGTGTACCGTTATATGTTGCGCAATGATGAAGACCAGATGGTGTCATTGGAAACAGAACTTCACTTTGTTGATTCGTATCTCTATTTATTAAAAGCAAGATATGGTGATGGGTTGCAACTGTCAATTGAAACAACAGAAGAGGCAAAGCAGAAAATGCTGCCGCCATTATCGTTGCAGGTGCTTATAGAAAATGCGTTTACACAAAACAGCCTCAGTAAAACAAGTCCGTTGAAGATCTGCATCAGTTCCGGAGAGAATGATCAATGGTTGCTGGTGCGTAATAACCTGCAGCCAAAAGTGGTAACAGAAACGGTTGATGTGGAAGCTGGACTTGATAACCTCATTAACCGTTATTACCTGCTCAGTCAGCAGCAGGTGAGCATCACAGATCATCCCGGCGAACGCATTATCCGTCTTCCGTTGATCAGTAAAACAGTGGAGGCAGGTAATGAGTAAATGGAACAAACCCACCAAGCTTCAGCTGCATTCTTTTGTAGCATCAATGCCGATCATTTCGATACTGCTCAATTTTATTCTGTTTCACGACAGGCTGTTTCATGATATCAGCATCTGGCTTGTTTCTTTTCCTTTGATCATTGTTTTTGGAACTGGTTCCTGGCGTGGGCATGTGTTTATTGGTAACTACATCAAACACCGTTTTCCTGAACTGAAACAAACAAAGAAACGGATACTCATACAGGCATTTTGTTTATTGCCGTTCATGTCGTTTTCAGTAACCGTGATATTTTTTGTGTATGATGTCTTTCATATTCTGGGCTATGAATTTTCAAGATCAGATTTTCAGCAGGGGCTTATTGTAGGGTTTTGTGTGAACCTCATTTTTGAAACCTTGTATGAAGCCGATTATGTGCTGGATCGTTATAAAGAAAGTGTGGAAGAGAAACAGCACATGCAGCAGCTTTCAGCTTTTCATGAGTTTGATGTGTTAAAGAACCAGGTAAACCCGCACTTTCTGTTCAATTGTTTTAATACGCTTTCGTCGCTCATCAGCGAAGACAAGAAGAAGGCAGAAAAATTTCTGAATGAGTTAAGCAAAGTGTACCGCTACCTGTTGCGTAATAATGAAGATGGGTTAAGTACGGTTGATAATGAAATTCGTTTTATCCGCTCATATTATCAGTTATTGCAAACAAGACATGGCGAAGCGGTGCAGCTGAATCTTGAAATTGACCGCAGGTACGATTCGTATATGTTGCCATCGCTCACCTTGCAATTGCTCATTGAAAACGTAGTGAAGCATAACGTGCTTTCAAAAAACAAACCCTTGGTGATCGATATTTTTACAACAGCAGGTAATAAGCTGGTGGTGAACAACAACCTGCAACGCCGCACGGTAAAAGCACCAAGCAACAGGGTGGGGCTCGAAAATATCAAGGCTAAATACGATCTGTTGAAACAGCCCGGCTTCCAGGTAATGGAAGATGAAAAGAATTATACCGTGGTACTTCCGTTGATATGGAATAATAATGGTGAAAAGAAACGGGCTGTGTTAACAGAAGCAAAACAGTTTGATATGAACAATAACAGTTTACTGAAATAATACACAGTACCGGTAATGAAAATAAACAGAGCGACACCTGCAAGCTGCAGGTAACATGAAATAACATCAAACAAAAAAATCAAGCACATGAGAATACTAATTGTAGAAGACGAAGAACTGGCAGTAAAGAAGCTGCAAAAAACCTTATTGGCAGTGGATACAGCTGCAACAGTAATTGGTGTTACCGACAGTATTAAGGGAACTGTTGACTGGCTGCAGGAAAACACACAGCCCGATCTTATACTGATGGACATTGAACTGGCCGATGGACAGAGCTTTGAAATATTCAATTTAACAGAAGTAAAAAGCCCGGTGATCTTTACCACTTCTTATGATGAGTATGCGTTAAAAGCATTCAAAGTAAACAGTGTGGATTATTTGCTGAAGCCGATACAGAAAGAAGAACTGCAGGCTGCATTGCAGAAGTACAGGCAGCTGCACACGACGGCAAAACCTGTTGATGATAAGGCAGGCATCAGTCTTGAAAATCTTGTTCGTGAGTTACAGCAGAAATTGCAACCAAAAGAATTCCGAAAGCGTTTCCTGGTGAAGCATGCACAAAAACTGGTGTCGGTTGAAATTGACGAGATCGCTTATTTCTACAGCGATGGGCGGTTGAACTTTTTTAAAACCATCGATAATAAAAAGTATGTGGTGGATTATACCATGGATGAACTGGAAGATATGCTTGATCCCGAAAAGTATTTCCGTATCAGCCGCTCCTTTTATGTATCAGTAAGCAGTATTGATAAGATCGATGATTATTTTGGCAACAGGCTTATTCTGCAGCT
>JAACZX010000514.1 GCA_009996555.1 Chitinophagaceae bacterium
ATGAACTGCCGGTAAGCTTTTCAAAAAGATTATTTTCTTTTACTCCGCTGAAGAACGGAAGCTTTAATGCAGCAAGCGACGCAGCAGCTGCCAGTAATAACCAAATGGTTTGAATACGTTGAATCATACAATCTGTTTATTAAATTAACCTAACTCAGGGTATAATGGAAACTGCTCCATAAATGCGTTTACTTCTTTACGAACAGCAGCCAGGTATGCATCATCATCTGCATTCATTAAGCTGCGGTCAATTACATCCACCACAAAATCCATGTGTTCTTCTTTCATACCACGTGATGTAATAGCTGCCACACCGGTGCGTATACCGCTTGTTACAAACGCACTCTTATCATCAAACGGCACCATGTTTTTATTGGTTGTAATATCTGCCTTGCCTAAAACGCCTTCTGCTTTTTTACCACTGATGTTTTTATTACGGAGGTCGATCAGCATTAAATGGTTATCGGTACCGTTAGAGATCAACTGGTATTCTCTTTTTACAAATGCTGCAGCCATGGCTTGTGCGTTTACCTGCACCTGTTTTGCGTACACAGTAAAATCATCTGTGAGTATTTCTCCAAAAGCAACTGCCTTTGCTGCAATAACATGCTCCAGTGGCCCGCCTTGTTGTCCCGGAAATACCGCCAGGTCAATCAGGTTGCTCATCATGCGGATGTTTCCTTTCGGATCTTTCAAACCAAACGGGTTTTCAAAATCTTTTTTCATCAGGATCACACCACCACGTGGTCCACGTAATGTTTTGTGCGTGGTAGATGTTACAAAATGACATGCATCAAAAGGTGAGCTTAATAAACCTTTTGCAATAAGACCGGCAGGGTGTGCCATATCGCACCAAACAAAAGCACCAACTTCATCAGCTACTTTACGTATACGTGCATAATCCCAGTCACGGCTGTAAGCACTTGCACCACAAATGATCACTTTCGGTTTTACCTCACGTGCTTTTGTTTCAAGCATTTCATAATCGATCAAACCGGTTTCTTTTACCACACCATAAAAATGTGGTTTGTATAATTTTCCACTGAAGTTTACCGCAGAGCCATGTGTAAGATGCCCGCCCATGCTCAAATCCAGACCAAGAATATCATCACCGGGCTGAAGAATAGAACTCAGCAAAGCTGCATTTGCCTGCGCACCGCTATGTGGCTGAACATTGGCATATTCGCAATGGAAGATCTCTTTTAAGCGGTCGATGGCTAATTGTTCAGTCTGATCTACTATTTCGCAACCACCATAGTAACGACGGCCGGGGTAACCTTCTGCATATTTGTTAGTAAGGACACTGCCCATTGCCTGCATTACCTGCAGAGAAGTAAAGTTTTCTGAGGCAATTAATTCAATACCGTGGCGCTGACGTTGTAATTCCTGGTTGATGAGATCGAAAATGACTGTGTCTCTTTGCATGAGTGGTTGTGCTGTTTAGTTGATTGAAACGATGCAGGATAAACTGAAAAGCATTGCTGCATAGTACAGTGGCTTACAAGTGAATAATGCCTGTGTGCAACTGCGGCGGGGGAGGCATAACAACAGCTGAAAGATGTATGATTGCCGGCAACCCACCCTGTTTCCTGTTTTTTTGCGTGGCAAAAATAAGCCAGTATAAACTGTTACCGAACTTTACAACGTTTTTTTATGAACAGAATTTAAAGAGATGGTAGCAACGGTTATTCTAAAATGTCCTACTTTAGCCGCTTCTGTCTTAGGCCATGCTTACAATAGTTTGTTTTTCTGCATGCAGGATCAAACATTGCAGGCAAACAAGATAATAGAAACGATCAAATGAAAGCAATCATTCCGGTGGCCGGTGCAGGTACCAAGCTGCGGCCCCACACATATACACAACCCAAAGCGCTCATTCCCATTGCAGGTAAAACTGTTTTGAGTATTATCATTGAACAGTTGCAGGATGCAGGAGTGCAGGAATTTATTTTTATTACGGGCTATCTCGGCGAAAAAATTCAGGATTATGTAAAAGATACTTTTCCCGGTATCAACAGCACGTTTGTGAACCAGAACGAACGGCAAGGTCTTGGTCATGCTATTCTTCTTACAAAAGATGTGGTGCAGAACGATGAAGTGATCATTGTGCTGGGCGACACCATTTGCGAATACAGTATTAAAGAAGTGTTGCAAAGTGAAGCCTCTATGCTGGCGGTGAAAAAGGTTGATGATCCCCGCAACTTTGGTGTGGCCGAAGTAGATGAGAACGGCAATATCCTGAAAGTGGTGGAAAAGCCACAGATACCAAAAAGCAATATGGCACTGGTGGGTATTTACAAGATCAAACAAACGGCCATGATGTTTGATTGCCTTGAAGCCAATTTCCGAGAGGGCGTAAAGAACAGGGATGAATACAGCTTAACCGATGCACTGCAATGCATGATTGAAAAAGGCGAACCTTTTCATGCATTTAAAGTGTTGAACTGGTTCGATTGTGGCAACAAAGATTCATTGCTTGAATCGAACGCTACATTGCTGAAAAAATTTGGCACATCTATTTCTCCTGATCACCGGTTTGAAAATGTGATCATTGTTGAGCCGGTAAGCATAGGTAAGAACTGCGAAGTAAGAAACTCCATCATTGGCCCCAACGTGTCAGTGGGCGATAATACAACCATTAATTACTCCATCATTAAAGAATCCATCATTGGATCGTATGCCGATCTGTTTGATATTGTTTTGGAAGAAAGCCTTATTGGCAGCGATACCGAAGTAAAAGGTGAAACGAGAAGTTTAAATATTGGTGATAATACAGAGATCGATCTGGGGTAAGACTTATTTTTTCCTCCAGCTTGCGGGTTTTGAAGCCCTGTGAAAAAGACCAGCCACTATTACTGAATCTTTTATGATTGTATAAACAAGCAGATATGGGAATTTTCCCAGCGTTATTCGTTTCAGTTTTTTGGTGATGTTGAAGTAATTATGAGGTGTTGCGGAAAGTTTTTCAATTGCCAGCAAAAACATTCTCGTAAAGTTATCGGCAAGAGCCGGTGAAACTGATTCGTAGTAAAGGAACGCATCTTCAAAATCATCAAGCACTCTTTCTTCCAGCTTTACCTCGTAAAGATTTGATTTTTTCATCCAGTGTTTTTTTGGCTTCTTCCCATGGAATAAGGTTTGCTTTACCGGTTTCAATCTCTTTTATGCGCCTGTTTAATTCTTTCCACTGGCTTTTAGTAAGATCATCTTCTGCGAGGTAATCATCTTCAAGATCAAGGTCTTGCTGTAAAGCATAGTACAACTTTACCTTGTCTTTTTTAGGAAGTTTCAACACATCATCCAGTATCTTCGTTGGCATACACTAAGTTTCGATAAAATTACTTTTTATAAATGAATCGGGAAAAGCATGAACGCACAATTTTCCAACCGCATTACACAACTCTTCAATATTGAAAAGCCCATTATCCAGGCAGGCATGATCTGGGCCAGCGGCTGGCGTCTTGCCAGTGCAGTAAGCAATGCAGGTGGGTTAGGGATCATTGGCAGCGGCAGTATGTATCCTGCTGTGTTGCGTGAACATATTCAGAAATGCAAATCTGCAACCAGCAAACCTTTTGCAG
Organism: Chitinophagaceae bacterium; assembly: GCA_009996555.1. Taxonomy (GTDB): domain Bacteria; phylum Bacteroidota; class Bacteroidia; order Chitinophagales; family Chitinophagaceae; genus Lacibacter. The sequence continues at coordinate 3,582 of JAACZX010000514.1, forward strand.
TAAATGTACCTTTGCTTTATCCTGATATTGATCAACTGATCAACATTATTATAGAAGAAGGAGTGAAGATCGTTTTTACCAGTGCAGGTAATCCTAAAACGTGGACAGCATTACTAAAGGAAAAGGGGATTACTGTTGTGCATGTGGTAAGCAGCAGCAAGTTTGCATTAAAGGCGCAAGATGCCGGTTGCGATGCTGTAGTGGCTGAAGGTTTTGAGGCCGGAGGCCATAATGGACGGGAGGAAACAACCAGTATGGTATTGATACCTGCTGTAAAAAAAGCAATCAGCATTCCGTTGATTGCGGCAGGAGGAATAGCAACTGGCCGGCAAATGCTGGCAGCAATGGTATTGGGTGCTGAAGCAGTGCAGATAGGCAGTCGTTATGTTGCCAGTGAAGAAGCCAGCAGTCACCTGAATTTTAAACAGGCTGTAATTAACAGTACTGAAGGCGATACAATTCTTACACTTAAACAGCTTGCACCTGTTCGCCTCATAAAAAATGAATTTTACAAACAGGTGCAGGAAGCAGAGCAGCGTGGTGCATCAAAAGAAGAGATGGCGCAACTACTCGGGCGGGCAAGAGCCAAGCGTGGAATGTTTGAAGGCAACCTTGCTGAAGGCGAATTGGAGATAGGACAAGTGAGCGCATTGCTTGATGATATTTTGCCGGCAGCCGTTATTACGCAGAATATCTGGAATGAGTTTACCGATGCGCTTGCTCACCCACTCAGCTAAAAAATCTTCTGTCGTATTTTTCTTTTAGTCTTCATTAATGGATAATTCCGGTTGTGATGGCGTAACCGGAACCGGCACATTTTCAACTTCTGAAAAGACCGGAATATCCGGCATCATTGGTAGTGGACCAAACGCTGGAAATTCTGTGTTTCCTGTAAACTGTTGAGAGAGTTGTTGTGTTAACACGTCTTTCTTCGCCCAAATAAAACAGGCTCCAAGAAATAAGACCAGTAAAATTTTTTTTGAAGGAGGTTGATGAGAAGGCATGTAAAATAATTTTGACCAAATTACGATTATATTCGTAGATTTGAAATTGAAAAGCAGTTTTCGGAACATTTTAACAGGCTGGCCAATCATAAAAAAGATCAGTATAATGTTATTAGTTCTGTAACTTTAATACCTTATTATCGTAAAACAAGTGTTATGAAGAAATTACTCCTTGCTTCCCTTCTCATGACAGGTGTTTCAATAAGTGCACAGGCAGCAGAAGAAAAGGGAAATGAAACAGGCTCTGTCCAAGGTGTCGTAATTGATGCCGAAACAAAAAAACCAATTGCGAATGCTTCTTTTACAGCATCTATCCGAAAGGTTTCTTTTCAAAAAGAAGTAACCACAGACGCAAACGGTAAGTTTAATCTAAGCAATGTTCCAGTTGGTGAACACACCATAATAATTGATAAAACAGGGTATAAGCCTGTGAAAAAAGAAGCCATCCTTGTAAAAGAAGGCTTGCTGCTGAAAATAGAATTTGAAATAGTACCGGTTGAAAAAGAAATACATCAGCCATTTACAGCTCCAATACTTATCCATTCTTTTTAAGTAAGTTTTGATAATAAAAAAAATCCCTTCGCACATTGCGAAGGGATTTTTTTTATGCTTTGCTTTTTGCTTACGCTTTGCGGAAAGCCCATTTGGCCATTTCCTTTAAGGTTACTTTTTTACCGTATAACAAAATACCTGTGCGGTAGATCTTTGCACTGAGCCATGTTGTAAACAGGAAACCTATGATCAACGATATCATTGAAATGCCTAACTGCCACCACGGAACTCCAAACGGGATGCGGCTCATCATTACAATAGGTGAAGTAAACGGAATAATGCTGCCCCATACTGCTAATGAACCTGATGGATTCTGAATAGCATTGATCATAATAAAAATACCAAAGATGATGGGCAGAGTAATTGGTAACATAAGCGATTGCGCTTCCTGCGGATCTTCATTTACCACACTGCCAACTGCTGCAAACAGCGAAGCATAAAACAGGTAACCAAACAGGAAGTAGAAAATAAAGCATGGAATGATCAATGCCCAGTTAGCACTGAACACGGTTGTTTTTGCCTGCAGTATTTTCAATGCCATGGTATTGTTTTGTGCCATGGAAGGCATACTCTCATTCATTTTTTGCGCCTGCTCAAGCACTTCAGGCGAAATGAACAAACTGCTGAGTGATGAAATAGCAAAGATGAGAATGATCCACAGGAGCAGTTGTGTTAAACCAACAGCTGCAATGCCAATGATTTTTCCCAGCATCAGCTGAAAAGGTTTTACACTGCTCACCATTACTTCGGCGATCCTGTTCATCTTTTCCTCCATTACACCACGCATTACTGCTGCGCCGTAAATGAACAGAACAATGTAAATAATAAAGCCGCTTGCATAACCAATGCCCAGGGCCAGCACTTTATTGTCTTCTTTCACTTCTTCGCCTTTTACCTGGTAAGAACGGTAGTTAAGTGTAGCTGCACTTTCACTTTGTTCTTTAATGGAATCAAGTGTACTGCGGGTAACACCTCTTTCCATCAGCATCCTGTTCTCATTTATTTTCTGCAGCTGGCTTTTTATTTTTTCATCGGTAGCAAGGCCTAATTGTTTTTCGGTGTAAAGACGAACAGAGTCTGCTTTGTTTGGTACAGAAGAATAAACAACGAGGATACCTTCATATCCCATGTCTTTATAGTTTGCTTTTGAAACGCCTTCGGGATAACTGAAAGCAGCAGCAGATCCGTCTTTAAAATTGTTTTTATACAAACCGCTTTGGTCGCTTACGGCTATTTTTCGTTGCTCAGTACTGTTGGCACCAATAAGTGCACCACCAAAGATGATGGCAAACATCAGCAGCGGAAAAAGGAATGTAGAAAGCAGGAAGGTTTTATTACGTACCCTTGTAACGTACTCCCTTTTTATAATGATCAGTATTTTATTCATTTGTTGTGGTATTAAGCAGTAACAGTTTCAAATTGTCTTGCAGTGGGGGTTCCTTCAACAAGACGAATGAATATTTCGTTGAGTGAAGGAAGTATTTCATGATAAGCAACAATTACACTTTGCTGATTAATGAAATGCAGCAGGATGTCGTTTGACTGGTAACCTTCGTTGATCTTAAGTGTAAGATTATTGCCATTTTGTTTTACCAATGTAAAGGAAGGATGCTGCAACGTGGCTGGCAATTGGTTTACTTCTGCGGTAAAAATATGTTGCTTGAATTGTTGCTTGATCTCTTTTACACTGCCATCAAGTATCTTATTTCCTTTGTTCACAAGCACAATATGATCACAAATTTCTTCCACCTGCTCCATACGATGTGTACTGAAGATGATGGTAGTGCCCTTTTGTGCAAGATTGAAAATTTCATCTTTAATAAGATTACTGTTTACCGGATCAAGACCGCTGAACGGTTCATCAAGGATCACCAGTTTGGGTTCGTGTAAAACGGTGGTTACAAACTGCAGTTTCTGACCCATACCTTTCGACAGATCTTCTACTTTTTTATTCCACCAGCTTTC